>JBOGMI010000695.1:0-1710 GCA_050746645.1 Bryobacteraceae bacterium
ACATTCCCATAAAGAGCCGTGAATGGGGATGACGGCTCATCGCGCCGGAGGAGTGAGGCCCTGTTCGATAAGCTCACGCAAGAATCGCGTGTAAGGAATGCCCCGCTGTCGCGCGCGAACCTTCACCGCATCCAGGAGCGGCTTAGGCAATCTCATGTTGAGTTGGGCGGTCTTTTTTTCAAATTCGAAGCGCACAGGCGTCAAGCCCGATAAGTCGTATTGAGTCAGATCCGCCCGAGCGACAAAACGCTCAGCCGCAGCATCGGTCTTAAAGCTGGGGATTTTCTTTTTCATAGGAAGCAACCTCCTTGGCATGCATGTAGCGCGCGCTGATGGGGCGGATCCGACGCTGCCCCCTCGTCATGCGTGTGGTGAAGACAATAAAGATCATGCGCCCGGTACCGGATTTGCCGATTGCCCAATTGCGCGCCTCAGTCTTGGAGTGCGCGGCGTCAGGGACGATCAGCAGCGGCGAATCAAATAGGCTTTCAATCTCTTCCGCTGATACGCCGTGTTTTTGGCACTTCGCCAGGTTGCCAGCGTCCCAGTCAAAGCCTGCGAAGGACTCGCTCATGCCATCATGTTACACAAATGTATATACAAATGCCAGCCTGCGGCCACGCGGCCAAACGATCGCAACAACTGACGGGACACGGCTCCTATATGAAGGTGCGGACGGAAAGCGCTACGGGGTACTATGATTCCCATAAAGAACCATTTATGTGTCAGGCTATTCAGCATCGCCGGTCTCGGTCTCTTCCGATCCGAAGGCATCCGGTGGATACGGCCGGATGGACTGCAGCAGCGGCATGCGGATAGGTAGCCGTGTTTCGTTGCCGAAAGGCTCGAGTTCCAGACGCGTGAGGACATCGCCGAGGGCCCACACCACGAGCTCTACGGTCGCATCATTGACCATGGTGCCGATGGCGCCGGCGATGATCGTGCCGTGATTGCGCGACGGGATGAACTCCAGCGAGTCGTACCTGAAGCCGCCGCCCCCCTCTTCGTGCACGATGAGCTGCTCGATCGATGTCAGCAGCGCGGCAGAAAATGGCGCCCTTGGATCGACCTCCAAGACGCGGCGCAGAATCCTCGCCTCCTCCGATCCGATACGGCGGGGCCGATACAGTCGCCAGGACATCGATGTAGTGAGCCTGAAGATCAGGGGCCTGTCAGGTCACATATCCGCTGTCATTGTCGATATTGGTGATGATGATCCCATGCGGCCTTCTGTCTGGATGTTTGACCGCTCGCAGCGGGTCTGAAACGATGACCTATGCATTTCGAGATTCTGGGGGAGATCTCCGCGGTCGAGACCATCGCGACCGGGACGGGCATCCGCGAGATTGCACGGCTTCGGAAGCGCTACGGCCGAGGACGGTGGCGCAAGCGCAAGGGAATTGCTCAGATCCGGCTCGCCGGCGGCGAGATCGTCGCAGCGGAGTTACACTGGTACGAGGCGACCGGAATCGGCAAGCGGGAATTCAAGATCAAGCGTCTTCTCTGAGGCGATAAGACATGGCGCGAATACGACAGCTCGTGATCTGCCTGGACAACTCAGGGTATGAGGTTTCGCTCGAGCGGCGGAAGATCTATGTATCGATCCCAGACGCGCGCGCGGCGAAGCTCGGTCAGCTACGGGTGATCGACGAATCGGGGGAGGACTACCTCTATCCCCAGGAAGCATTCATCTCGGCTGAGCTCACCCAG
>JBOGMI010000696.1:0-3709 GCA_050746645.1 Bryobacteraceae bacterium
TCTTTACTTTCCGATGAAGACTGCCCCACAGAACCCCGACTGTAAAGGAGGGGTGCGCCCACGCCGCTCGCTGACGCTCAGGGTTCCGTTTGCTGGCCCACGCATGCAGGTCATGCCGCATAAAAGCAAGGCCCGGCAGAAAACCGGGCCTTGGCTTAGGAGGATAAGGGCGGCCAACGGGCCTATCCATTAACCGCTCTTAATTTGTCTCTAGTATACCCCCAATAGAGGTACGGGGGAGAAGCCGCTAGTGGGAACCCTGGGTGGATTTCCGATTCCGGCTGTGGCGCAGCCATTTGATCGCCGAAAAAATGCTGGCCACCACGCAAAGCGTGATGAAGGCGATCATGGCCCATCTGAAATCGCTGGATTTGACCACGTCCATGATGGCCGGGCCGAACCGGATGGCAAGAAAGCCCAGAATGAGAAAGCGAGCGGCACGGCTGGCGGCGACAAGCAGAAGCAGCTTGCGGCGCGGGTAGCCGAGCGCGATGTTGGTCACGATGACCGGCATAAACGGGAACGGAGGTGGGGCGAGGCAGGCCAGCGCTACCGCGAAACCGCCGCGCTTGCCGATCTTTTCCTTAAGCTTATTGAAACGATCGCGCCCGGTGACTTTTTGGATGCCCTCCTCGCCAAGCTTGCGGGCTACCAGATCGAGCAGGAAGACGCCGGTGGTCGAGCCGCAAACCGCGCTCAATACGTAAAGCAGGTATCCCTGATGGTTGTGGGCGATCAGGCCGACTACCAGCAGATCGTTGCCGAACGGAAAGACCAGAAACGACGAATCCATCACGCCCAAAATGAAGGGGCCGAGATAGTTCAGGCTGATGAACAGGTGAAGGAGAGAGTGGAAGAACGCCGACAAGGGATGATTGTACTCGCCCGGCCGTGCAGCGCCCCTTGATTCGTAAGATGCGGGCGGACTCTGAATGTTGCTGTGATACGTTGCATGGGGTAGGAGACTGGATTGAAAATTTCTCGCCGTAATCTGCTTGCGGGAGCGGCTGCTCTCGGAGCCGTCGATTTGCTTCCCTTGGGAAGGGCGCAGGCGGAGGGTATAGCGTCGCCGGATTTTCCGCCGGATATGCCGCCCAAAAAGAAGGCGCACGTCCTGGTCATTTCCCAGACCAAGGGCTGGGAACACGATTCGATTCCGAACGCCATGGCGACGGTCTGGGACATGGGCCACAAGACGGGCCTGTACGATGCCTATCTGCGCACCGATACGGAGCTGATCACCAAGCATCCGACGCCCGAACAGAAGCGCCGCAACATGAAAGACCTGAATTACTTCGACGCTTTGGTATTCGCCAGCACGACCGGCGAACTGACGCTCACCGATCAGCAGAAGACCGACATGATGTCGTTTATCAAGGACGACGGCAAGGGTTTTCTCGGGATTCACGCAGCGATTGACACGCTTTACAAGTGGCCCGAATATGGCGAAATGACCGGCGGCTGGTTCAACGATCACCCTTGGGGTACGTTCAACGCGCCAATCATTAATGAGCAGCCGAATTTTCCGGCGGTCCGCCACTTCCCGCGGGAGTTCGTGAAAAAGGACGAAATCTATCAACCCAAGGATTGGTCGCGCAGCAAGGTGAACGTGCTGCTGAGCCTTGACCCGCGCAAGCTGAACTTCAACAATCCCCGCGTCAAACGCAAGGACCACGATTTTGCCGTCGCCTGGGCCAAGATGCACGGCAAAGGCCGGGTCTTCTATTCCACGTTGGGCCACACGCCAGCGGCCTGGGACGATCCGGACATTCAGAAGATGTATTTCGAAGCGCTCAAATGGGTGATGTGGATGACCGAAGGCAGCACGGCCTCGCATCCGCGTCCGGTGTTGCAGAGCTAAGCTGCCTGCTTGCCGGTGGCGGCCGGGGACGGAATCGGCCTTCCTACAGTAGCCTGAAAGAAACGCGTGCTCATGTTTCGCCGAACCGTCTGCCTTTTCCTGCTGCTCGGCGCCTTGTTTCTGCTCGACGCCGCGGGCCAAAACAAGGCGTCGGACCCGGTTTTCAAGCAGATCGCATCCATCGTTCGATCGCTGTCGCAAATCTCCGGGCTAACCCAAGAGCATCCGATTCCATATGGCCGCATGAACAGAACCCAGCTTCGCCGCTTTCTCTCCAAGCGCATCAAGAAGAGCATCAAGCCGCGGGAGATCCGGGCCGACGAACTGACGCTGAAGATGTTCGGGCTGGTGCCGCAGGATTTCGATCTGAAGAAATCGACCATCGATCTGCTTACCGAACAGGCCGCGGCGTTTTACGACTACGATTCGAAGAAACTCTACCTCCTCGGTTCCGTCGCACCCGCGCAACAGACCATCGCGCTCGCGCACGAGTTGGCGCATGCGCTGGCCGACCAGCATTTCGATCTCGACCGCTTCATGGACGAAGAGCCGTCGAGCGACGACGAGGCTCTGGCGCATGATGCGGTGGTGGAAGGCGAGGCATCGTGGCTCATGATCGCCTACGATTTGAAGCTGGCCGGCGAGCCGCCCGCGCCTTCCGCCAACATGCTGAAATCCGCGCTCAATGACAACGGAGACTTGGTCGGCGATCATCCCGTGCTCAAGCGATCTCCGCTCTACATTCGCCAGAGCCTTCTGTTCCCTTACTTTCGCGGCGCTCTGTTTTTCAATGCCGTGTTTCAGAAGATGGGCAAGAAGGCGTTCGCCGCGGTGTTCACCGACCCTCCCGTGGATTCGGCGCAGATCATGCAGCCGAAGAAATATTTTCTGCACCTCGCGCCGGTGCGGCCTCGCTTGCCTAAACTCGATGAGAAGGGCAAGCAGCTCGCTCAAGGCGTATTGGGCGAGTTCGATCACAAGATGCTGATCCGCCAATATCTCGGAGAAACGGAAGCTCGTGAGCTTTCGCCGCATCTTCTTGGAGCCGTTTATAGAATCGTCGCCGCGGGCAAAGAGCGCAAGCCGGTACTGGCTTACGCATCGGCTTGGGATTCGCACCAGCATGCCTCGCGGTTTTTTGCCGATTACAAGAAGATTCTGGAAGGAAAGTGGAGCAAATGCGATCCCACCGTTTCCAACGGTTCGCTGTTCGCGGGCACCGGGGGGAATGGATTTTTCGTGGTTCGCCTCGCCGGCAAGGTCGTAAGCAGCGTCGAAGGGCTGCCGGATCGAAACCAATGGGAGAGGCTCCAGGATAGGGTACACTATGGGGGGAGTTCCGCAAAGTGAGAAACTTCGCCATCTGCCTCGCAGCGCTGGCTTTTTCGGCCAGTTCGCTTTTCGCGCAATCCACACCTCGCAAGGCGCCCGAGTTCGCCTTCAGCGTTCCCGGGCATGGCCAAAAGCTGCTCAGCCAATACCGCGGAAAGGTGGTGGCTCTCGAATTCATCTTCACCACGTGTCCGCACTGCCAGGCTGCGTCGAAAGTCATGACGAAGTTTCAGACCGAGTACGGTTCGCGAGGTTTGCAGGTGATCGATGTTGCTGTGAACCCGAACGCGGATCTGCTGGTGGGCGACTTCGCGCGCGACTTTCACGTGAATTTTCCTGTGGGCTGGGCGCTGCAGCGGCAAGCCGCGTCGTTTATGAAGTTCTCCTCGGCTTATTTCGTGGTGCCGCAATTGGCGCTCATCGATCGCAAAGGCGTTATCCGGTATCAGACGCCGGCGACCGAAACGCCCGCCTGGGACAAGCTGATGAAGGTTCCGTCTCTCAAGGCGAAAATTC
>JBOGMI010000697.1:0-3094 GCA_050746645.1 Bryobacteraceae bacterium
CAGAAGCTGCGTCACCTTTTTTTGGGAATCGGCGCGGTTCCGGTGCGCCAGCGCGGTCAACTGCTTCTGATCGCTTTTCGCCGATTTCAACTTGGCATCGTCGGCTTGCAGCCTGGTTCGCCACTGGCCGGCTACCGGAACGCCCCGAAACAGTTCCGGCGTCGCCGCAACCACGCTCTTCACGTGCGCGTTCCATTGGTCAAACTGCTGCCTCGCACCCTGCAGCCGGTTGTGCTCGGCCGCAATGCTTTGATGCAGAGGGCGAGGCAGCCTCGCGCACGCGGCCAATAACAGGCACGCCAGCGCGGCAACGACAATCTGAATGCGCGTTCTGCTCATGTGCTGCGAAACACGGTGATGTCGGTGGGCTCGACCTTCACCCAAATCGAAGCCGCGAAGGGTTCGCTTTCAAATTTGCGAACGTTCAGGAAATGCTTGCCGTCCTGTTCCTGAAACTGCCAGGCGTACAAGCCATTCCCGGTCGTGCTTCCGGCCGCGAATACGCCCATCTCGCGGCTAAAACGGTAGAGCCAGAACTTGCCGTCGTAATCGAAAAAGTCCGACGGGTTTTGCCGCTCGTCCATCTCCGCCAGATCGTCTTCGGTGAGCCCAACTTCGTCCAGCGTAAAAGTGTTGCCGTCGAAATTCCCAAACACTTCCACCGCATCGCCGGTGTGCACCTCCAGATGCACGCGCCGGTTATGCCAGGAACCGCTTAGATCCACCCAGCGCCGCGTACCCGCTTCGTAAGTGTCGGCGCGGTCCACCGTGAAATCAATGTCGCTGAAATCTTCCGCCGCCCCCGCCACCGATAAGGTGTCGCCCACTCGCGCATCGGCGATCTTCAGGTTTGCGAGGTCCGGCTGGACCTCTCTGCGTTTGTGTCCAAAAAGCATGAATTAACGTCCCGCCGCCGGCGGCAGCTCCTTCGGCATTTCCACAATCTTCAAATGCCGCTCGCGTTTGAGCGCTTCCAATTCGTCGTCTACGGTGTGGCCCTCAAGCTGAGCAAACTGCGCTTCGAGGGTAGCGTCCTTGCCCGCGCTGGCGAGCTGGTCGAAAGCTTTGGCCGTCGCTTCTTCTTTGGCGACCGAATCCTCGAACCGCGAGAGCGCCGCAAAGGCATTGTCCGCCTTGCCCACCCCGGCCAGCGCCTCGGCCACTTTGCGCTGGGCGGTCGCGGCATTCTTGCGAGCCACCAGAGTGGTCGCCGTGCGCTCGCCCTCTTCGATTTTAAACTTCAGGTCGGTCACCTGCGATTTCAGCGTCTCGCTGGCCTGCCGCGCCGAGTCCACCGATGCTTGCAGCGAACCGATCTGTTTATCGCAGTCGCCTTTCTTCACCAGCGCCTTGCGCGCCAGATCCTCGTTGCCCGCGTCGAGCGCCCTCGAGGCCCGGCTCTTCCATTCCTGCGACTGCATCACATATTTCTGGTACTCCGCGTCCAGGCGGTTATAGTTGCTCATCGCCTGAGCCGACGCGCCGACCACATTGTTGAGTTCCTTCTTCAAGTCGGCCACGGTCTGGCGCACCGTCGATTCAAACGTGGCGTTTTCGAGCGCACTCACTCCCCGATTGGCTTCGCCGCGGGCCACGCGGCCGGTCCGATGAAACATGTCTGAAAAAAATCCCATATTCTGCCTCTCTTCGATTCTCGCGGTCAGCCCGCCAGGTCTGCTCCGATCAATTCCTTCGCATGAACGACATCGGCCAGCAGGAAACTCACACAGGAGAGAATATCGTCTTCATCATCCGCTCCCAAACCTTGCAACTTGCAGAAATTGCTTAGTGTTACCGCGATTTCGCCGTTCGGGGCATCATACAACTGAAAATAGGAGGTCGAGATCCCGTTTTCCGCACCCAGCATTTTCCGCATCACCTGCTCAGTCAGGCGTTGCGCCGGGGCCGTCATGCAAAGCAGCGAGAAAAACAAAATCTCGCCTTCCAGGACGCCTTGGATCGAAACCCCGGTCTCGACATCCTGAATCGTAAGCGCGTTTTCGCCGGCCTCGCTGACCGCATAGCCCTTCCCGGCCAGCAGGTCATGGACCGGCCCCAGCGACACATTGGTTGTTTCCGTCATACCGTCTCCGTTTGAAAAGTACGTAATTACGATACTATCGGTTCAACGAACCAGTGGGGCAGACGATCGTTTTTTGTCGTCTGCCAGATGACAGATCCCATACACAACGATGGTCCGTCCTATCTTCCGGCCGTCCGGGAACCCCGCGCCTTTCGCGCCCATGAGCGCACCGGCGCTCTACTGCTTCAACATTATTTCAACCTCCCAGAGTTGGACGATTTGCCAGCCAGACTGCTGCCAACAGAACCCCGAGCGTTAGCGAGGAGTTTCCGTACTACGCTTAATCTGATATGCTCCGGCCGATTCGCAGTTCCGTATTTCTGTTGGCTTTTTTCGCTGCGGGCGGCGCCGCGGCCATCCAGCCTCTCCCAAGGCTCGTGCCCGTGCCCTCCACGCTGCACATCGAATCGCCCGCCGTGCCGCGCCTTCCTTGGGCCGTCACCGGCGAGCACGGCGCGCTTTTCGGAACCGAGGATGGGGTTTTCGAGGCCTGGCTCTGGCCAGTAAAAATTCTGAGCCAGTTCCACATCTCCGCCGAACTGGCCAATTACCCTGTGCCCATCGACGTCAACAGGCTCGCTTCCTCCATTCAAGTCACGCCTGCCGAAACCACCATCACTTATTCGCATGCCGCCTTCACCATCCGCCAGCACATGTTCACTCCGCGCGGCGCAGCCCAGCCCGTTACCGGCGCCGTTGTCTTTTTCGACATCCAATCCGCGCGCCCGCTCACGATCACGTTTTCCTTTACGCCCGACGTGCAGCGCATGTGGCCGGCTCCGAACTTCGGCAGGCCCAGCGCCGAGTGGGTCAAACAGGGCGCGAGCGGTTTCTATATCCTGCATACCGACAATCCGCACTTCTCCGCTATTGTGGGCATGCCGCATACCCAGCCCGGCATTATGGTGCCCTACCAGGAACACCCGCAGGTCTATCCGCTGCAATTGAAGCTCAGCTTCGATCCCAAGCGCGACCGCGGCCTGGAATTTCCGCTCATCATGCACATGGAAA
>JBOGMI010000698.1:0-11344 GCA_050746645.1 Bryobacteraceae bacterium
CTGGCCGAGGCGCTCGAACGTCTGTACGCAGGCACGCTTCCGCGCCGCAGCGCGGTCATCACGCTGGACGATGCCTTCTACGCCGCGTACAAATACTGCCGGCCGCTGCTGAAAGAGTACGGATTCCCAAGCACGGTCTACGTTACGACTTACTACGTGGCCTTCAACCGCCCCCCGTTCGATATCATGTGCCGCTATTTGCTCTGGAAGACGCACCAGCGGAAACTGGACTGGCCCGAGGTATTAGCCGGCCCTGCGACGCTCGACGAAGGCGGCCGGGCGTCGTGCAGCCGGGAAGTCTTCGGGTTTGCCGAGCGCAACAAAATGGGTGGGCGCGAGAAGGACGATTTGCTGGCCGAGCTTGCGGGGCGGCTCGGGATCGATTATAGACAATTGTGCCGCGATCGGGTGCTTCACCTGGCGAACGCGGAAGAGATCCGGTTATGGGCGCGCGAAGCGGATTTGCAGCTCCAGACGCACCGTCACCGTGTATCCAGGCAGCAGGAGACGATGTATCAAGAGCTTCGCGACAATATCACTGCGTTGGAGCAGATGATTGGCGGATCGCGCCGGCATTTGGCCTATCCCGGCGGCGCCTGCATCCCCGAGTATTCCACCTGGCTGAGTCAATTCGGGCTCCAATCGGCGGCATCCTGTGAAACCGGGCTGGCCTCGGCCGCAAGTGATCCGATGCTTCTGCCGCGCGTGATGGAAACCGCGCACAATACCCCTCTGGAAGTGGCGGGCTGGATCACGGGCGTGAATGCATTTCTACCGGTGCGGGGAGTGGGCGGACAGCCGGAGCTGGAGGCGTATTTTATTTAACCGAACAGCTCGCCGCGCCGCCCCGGGGTCTCGAGCTTTTCCGCTTATCGCAGGGCTTTGCCGCACAGCGCCCCGGCGGCGGTATGCTGCCGCCGATGGCGGCGTAACCGCGAAATAGCAAAACAGATGCCGATGCCGAGAGCGGTGCCGCCGACGTTGATCAGAACATCGCGAATTTCCGGATGGCGTCCCGGGAAAAAGGATTGAAGAAATTCGCTGCCGGAACCGACAATGCCGCCGGCTAGCAAAATTGCCGGAGCCCTCCAGCGCCATCGCGGAATCGCCTGCCAGAGCAGAATCCCGAGTACCGCAAACAGCGCCACGTGGACGCTCTTATCGGCGAGGAAGTGAATGACGAGGTATTCGGCATAGCTCGGATGGAAGTAGCGGAAAAGAACCGAAGATAAGGAGAAGAATGCCTCGTCGGAACCCTGCCCGGCCATCGAGGTGGAAGAAAACGCGATCACCCCGAGCCATGCGGCAACGGCGATCCACCAGGGATTCGCCAGTTTCTTCCTGGGAGCGGTCATGCGGCAGAGCTGTCCAAAACCGCCCGAAGCATACGTCTCAATTTTAGAGCAACTCGAACCCCATTACCGGACGAACCCAAATGACCTTTGATATCGAGCGCCATGCCGGAACCAGAATGAAAGAGCAAACGCCCGCTCCCGGCAAGCCCGGCAGCGCACCGCGTTGGACCACGGGCGCTAAAACCGCCGTCGGAACCGCTGTTTCCCTGGTCGATGCTCGGAAAGTAGATCTCGTTCACGCCTTTGGTCCGCGGCGGGCAAACAGCATGGGAATGCCTTTGTACGCCCCCACCCAGCGAGTGTGGCTTGATTCCCGAACAGGTCTGGGACGCGGCGGATCTTCCCGAACGCGAATTACGGAACGGCCGGCCCACCGGTTCCGGCATGCCGCTGGTGTGGGCGCATGCGGAGCTGATTAAATTGCTGCGATCGATTCGAAACGACGGATTCGCAGCTCGGCCTGCATTACGCCGTGCTGCCCGTTGCGGATGCGGCGCCAGGTACGCAGATCCGCTTCACGTTCTACTGGACAGAGCGGAAAGAATGGGAAGGGCAAAATTTCGAGGTGAATACTCTCTAACTTGCCTTCTTGGGCTGGCGCTCCTCGCTCAGCGACCGCTCTAGCAGTGTCTTGATCACCGCTTGGCGGCTAATGTTCAAACGTGCGGCCTTTTCGTCGAGTTTTCGCAGCATCCCTTCCGTCAGATCAACATTCACGCGGCGGACCGGACGGACGACGGTGAATTTATTCGTGAAGTAAGAAGAGACGTCTTCGCCACGAGATGCACGCTCTGCGATCTCGTCGGCCGTGGGAGCTTTCTTAGACGTTTTCCGCATATCTTTGCTCTTCCTCTTTCGTTGCCTTCCAGGCCGTGATCAGGTGGTAATACTCGCCTTCGCCATTGCTCCGAATCTCAAATATCACCGAACAAAGGCGCCCGCGGCACCAGCCAATTGCACGAAACTGTTCCGGGTTGTCGTTTTTCCGGTCGACAATATAGACCTGATCGAAGATCTCTTGAGCTTCTTCTAGGCTAACGCCGTGTCTTCGCTTGACACTGCGGTTCTTTTCTCTGTCGAACTCAAACCGCATCCCGTATAACAGTTATATCAACGCCAAGCGTTGCCCGTCGGCAATTAGCCGTGGGCGGCATAATAGGGCAATAGCTCTCGATGCGTTTTGCCTGTGATCTCTCGCGTTGGTTGGAACAGCGAACCGCGATCGTTACTCCTTCCGCCTTGCTCGCCACCGCCGCAAGAGAGCAGTTTGCGCGCGAACAGATGGCCAAAGGCGCTGGGAGTTGGGACCGGCCCGCGATTTCGAGCGTCGATGCCTGGCTCCGCCGCTGCTGGAGCGAAGCGCGGCATACGGCTCAAAACATTCCCGCACTGCTATCGGCTGCACAGGAGCATGTTCTGTGGCGGCAGACGATTGAACAGGAAAGCAAGGAATTGTTCGATCCCGACGCCGCGGCATATCTGACGCGCGACGCGTCGCGATTGATGGCCGAATGGCAAATTCCGCCCGACGCCGCCAACTGGGGCAATCGAGACGACGGGCAGCAGTTTCGGAGGTGGCTGAAGCGGTTCCGCCGGCGCTGCGAGGAAAACGAATGGATCGTCCAAGCGGACTTGTGGCGGCTTGTGCCTGCCTGGGTGCGGGCGCCGGCTGTATTCGCCGGATTCGAAACCTATACGCCCGCGCTGAAACAACTGCTCTCGCTGCCAAACTTGCAGCGAGCCGAAACGGAGACGCGGCCGCGAGGCAGCGGTACGGCGACGAAATGCGCCTCCTTCGAAGAAGAAATCGAGCACGCCGCACGCTGGGCGCGGGCACGGTTCGAAGAAAATCCGGCGCAATCAATTGGCGTTTTCGTGCCTGGCCTGGCGCGGCAGCGGGCGCTTGTGGCTCGCCGCTTCGAGAGCGTGTTCTATCCTTCGCGCGCGGCGAAACCGGCGATCGAAACGGCGGACTCGATCTTCTCGATCCATGCAGCCGCGCCGCTTGCCGAGCATCCCGTTGCGGCCGCGGCGCTGCTGGTCTTGGAACTGGCGCAGGAGCGCATTCCCTTGCCCGCAGCCAGCGCCCTGCTGCGATCTCCATTCCTTGCGGGCGCCGAGGTGGAGCGCAACCAACGCGCCATGGCGGATCTGCACCTGCGCAGACCACGCCCGGTCGATGTCGGCCTGCGGGATCTGGAACGAGTCTCCGAGAAATGTCCCAAATTGTGGCGGCTCTGGATGCGGGTGCGACGCGTGCTGGGCGATGATGCGGCTATCCGCGAGCTGCCGCAATGGAGCGAGTTTATCGGCAAGCTGCTGCGCGCGGTTCGCTGGCCCGGCGATGCCGAGCTTAGCGCGGAAGAACAGGAAGCGGTGGAAGGCTGGCAAAAAGCGCTGTCCGAGCTAGCATCGCTCGGACTGGTTTCGCCGCCGGTTTCCTTCGATGCCGCTCTGGCGCATCTTCGCCGGCTGCTCTCGGCCCCCAAGGACAGCGCCGGCTTTTTTGCTCCGGTGCAGATTTTGGACAGCGCGCAAGCGAGCGGCCTCGCATGCGATTGCGCATTTCTGACCAGCATGTCGGAGGAAAACTGGCCGCCGCTGGTCAGCCTGAACCCGCTCGTCCCGCTCACGGTGCAGCGGGCGCATGGGGTGCCGGGAAGCTCGCCGGAAAGCGCGCAGCGCGAAAAACTGCGGCTGAACGATGTGCTGCTTTCAGTTGCACCGGTCATTGAGATTTCCGCTGTGCCGTCAGCCGGTGCCGGAGAACGGCAGTCCACAAAAAGCGATGGTCTGCCCTACTCATTCCTCGAAAGCGTGGACGATACCCACGGACCGAGGCTGGCATTGACGAGGGAGATTCGCGGCGGCACGTCGCTGATCAAAGCGCAGTCGCAGTGCCCGTTTCGCGCCTTTGCCGAGAACCGCCTCCACGCCGCAGGGCTGGAAGAAGCGGCATTGGGACTGGACAGCCGGGAACGCGGCGGATTCTTGCACAAAGCGCTGGAAGCAGTCTGGCAGGAGTTGCAAACGCAAGACCGGCTGCGTGCAGCGACGGAGGAAGAACTGCGCAAAGCGGTACGCCGCGCGCTGGAAACTGCCGTAGACGGCCATATACAAACTCCCTTCGAGCGGCTGGCAAAGGAGACCGAACGCGAGCGGCTGGAAGAAGTGATTCTCGACTGGCTTGCCATCGAGCGCGAGCGGGAGCAGCCGTTTGCGGTGGAAGCCGTGGAACTGAAGCGCGAGTATGAATGCGCCGGCCTGCGGTTGAAGCTGCGCCTCGACCGCATCGACCGCCTGGCGAACGGAAATGTTCTGCTCCTCGATTACAAGAGCGGCAAGCAAGGCTCGCCGAAATGGGATGCCGAGCGTCCGCTTGAACCGCAATTGCAGGTTTATGCAGCCGCATTGGGGAGCGAGGTCGATGGCCTGTTTCTGTGCCAATTGAAGCCGCGCGATATGAAAGCCATTGGGCATTCGCGCGAGAAGCAATTTACAGGCAAGTCCGCCGCGGTAGCGGACGACTGGGATGGATTTCTTGAGCAATCGTCGGCGTGCATCGAAAAGCTTGCGGGCGATTTCGCCGCGGGATTTGCCGCAGTCGATCCTTTGAAGAAGGCCTGCGACTATTGCAGCCAAAAACCTCTTTGCCGGATTCAGGAGCGAAACGCAATTCGGGAAGATGAGGATGATTGATCAGCCGCGCATAGCGGACCAGCGCGAACGCGAAGAAGCGCTCGATCCGGCGCGGTCGTTCATCGTCGAGGCTCCCGCAGGCTCGGGCAAAACAGGTTTGCTCACGCAGCGTTATTTGCGGCTGCTGAGCGTGGTGGAGCGTCCCGAGGCGGTAGTGGCCATGACGTTCACGCGCAAAGCCGCCGCCGAGATGAAGGCGCGCGTCCTCAACGCGCTCGCGATGGCGGATGAGCCCGAAAACGAATACGAACTCCACGCGCACGAACTGGCGCGGGCCGTCCTGCAGCAAGATCGGCGGCAAGGCTGGAATCTTCTTGCCGATACTTCCCGGCTGCAAGTCCAAACCATCGATTCGCTCTGCGCCATGCTGACGCGCCGGATGCCGCTGGTTTCGCAATTCGGCGGCTTCGGAGAAGTGATCGAAGACGCTTCCGAGATGTACGGCGCGGCGGCGCGCCGCACGCTTCGCGGGCTCGCCGAAGGAGATGCCGCGGCGCAAGGGCTTTTCCGGCGCGTGGCGCTTCACTTCGACAACGATCTTTCGCTGATCGAAAACCAGATCGCCGGCATGCTGGAGCATCGCGATCAATGGTGGTTCCTCGGGTCCGCACCAGTTTCGGGGCGGACGGAAGATTTCCGCCAATTGCTCGAGCGCGCCCGCACCGAACTAGACCGCATCTTCCGCGAGCGGCGCGCAGTGGATTTCGCCGAAATCACACGCGCCGCCATTCAAGCGCTGGGCACGGCGGATCATCCTACCGACCTTTTGTACTGGCTCGATTACCGGATCGAGCACGTGCTGGTCGATGAATTTCAGGACACTTCGCGCGCGCAATACAAGCTGATCGAGGCGCTGACACGGGAATGGTCCGAGGGCGACAACCGGTCGCTGTTCCTGGTCGGCGATCCGATGCAAAGCATTTACCGGTTTCGCGAGGCCGAAGTGTCGCTATTTCTACGTTGCTGGGAGAACGGCCGGCTCGGCAGCGTGCGCTTGACACCGTTGCGGCTCAAAACGAATTTCCGCTCCAGCCCGGAGATCGTCGCCTGGACCGGGCAAACCTTCGCGCCGATCATGAACGAGGACGATCCAGCGCGCGGCGGGATCAGACTGCGCCCTGCCGAAGCTGCGCGTACCGAAACCCGGATCGCCCCACGATTGATTCCGCTGGTGGACGACGATGGCCGCCAGGAGGCGCGCGAAATTGTTCGGCTGATTAAGGACACGCCGCAAGATTGTACGATTGCGATTCTGGTCCGCAACCGCGCCCACATCGCGCCGATTCTTCCCGCGCTGCGCGAGGCGGAGATCCCATACGAAGCCGTCGAAATCGAGCCTCTCGGCGAACAGCAGCATATCCTCGATCTGCTCTCGCTGACGCGCGCTCTGCTGCATTTGGGAGATCGCACCGCGTGGCTCGCCTGCCTGCGCGCTCCCTGGTGCGGACTGGCGCTAAACGATTTGTCGGCGCTGGTGGAAAGCGAACCGGAGCGGACGGTTTTCGATCTGCTCTCCGAGCCCGCCAGGATTCAGGCGCTTTCGGCTGAGGGGCGCTCGCGTGCGGTTCGCGTGCAAGAGATCCTGGCGACGGCTGTGAGCAGCGCCGGGCGCGGATATCTGCGCGACCTTGTGGAGCGAACCTGGACGCAGCTCGGCGGGCCGGCGGCGTTGGAGACGCGCAGCCAGAGAGAGGACGCCGAGACGTTTTTCGGTTTGCTCGAATCGGCCGGCGCCATTTACGATCCGGGCCGGCTGGGGACGCAGATCGAACGCCTGTATGCGCAGCCCCGCACAGCGGGTGCACGGGTGCAGGTGATGACCATCCATAAAGCGAAAGGACTCGAGTTCGATACCGTAATCGTGCCGAAGCTGGAGCGCGGATCGGGCTCGCCGGACCGCGACTTGCTGATGTGGACGGAATTCCAGGACACCAGCGGCGAGAGTTATCTAGCCATGGCGGCCCAGCCGCGCCGGGGCGAAAAGGACGATTTTTACAAACAGGTTTCGGATGAAATCAAACAAAAAGATGCGCACGAGCTGAAGCGCCTTTTTTACGTGGCAGTAACGCGCGCCAAAAACGAGCTCTATTTGCTGGCCAATGCGGAGCGGAAGAAGCGCGGCGCGGGATGTAAGAAGCCGCGCGAAGGCACGCTGCTGCGCCTGATCTGGGACCGCGCGGAAGACGAGTTCGAGAGCGAGCGTCGGGGGCATTTGCCGGTACAACAGGATCTTTTTGGCGCCGGAGAGCAAACGCCGAGGACCGTGTTGCGGCGCTTGCCGGCGAATTGGCGGCTGCCGGCCGTCGAGCGCTCCGTGCGTTGGGAACCGGAGCTGGTAAAAGCGGCGGCTTCGGCCCGCAAAGTGACTTACGAATGGGTCGGCAATACCGGGCGGCATGCGGGCACACTGACGCACGAGCTGCTGCAGAGGATCGCTCGGGAGGGCGCGGCATCCTGGAGTAAAGAACGAATCGCCTCGTTGAAGCCGCTGCTGGAATCGGACCTGCGGCGAGCGGGCGTGGCGCATGGTGAGTGTAAAGCGGCGGCGGATCGCGTGGCACATGCGGTTGTAAATACACTCGCAAGCGAACGCGGTAGATGGATTCTCGCCCCGCATGAAGAAGCGCAATCGGAGTGGGCGGTGAGCGGGCGCGTTGGCGGAAAGCTGATCGATGGGACAGTCGACCGCGTATTTCGGGACGAGCATGGACGGTGGTGGATCGTCGATTTCAAGACCAGCGCGCACGAGGGCGGGCGTGTGGAACGATTTCTCAAGGAGCAGGAGCGCCGCTACCGCAGCCAGCTTGAGAATTATGCTGCGCTGCTGGCCCGCATGCACGCGGGACCGATCTGGCTGGGGCTGTATTTTCCGCTGCTCGATGCCTGGCGCGAGTGGCGTTTTGAAGCAGCGGCGCGCCCGGCTCATTACACTGTTTGATGGATGCCCACCAAGCTGACAGCAACCGCAAAAGCCGGCGGATGCGCCGCGAAACTCAGCCCGAAAATTCTGGATCGCGCCCTGAAAGCCGTTCCCTATGTGCGCAATGAACGGGTGCTCGTCGGATATGACACGGCAGACGATGCGGGCGTTTACGATCTGAGCGAAGAGGCGGGAAAGCCGCTCGCGATGGTGCAGACCGTCGATTTTTTCACGCCGATTGTGGACGATCCCTATACTTTCGGCGCCATCGCGGCGGCGAACGCGCTGAGCGATGTCTACGCCATGGGCGGCCGGCCGGTTACAGCGCTATCTCTGGTGGTATATCCCGGCAAGGGCGAGATTCACGATCTCGAAGAAATTCTCAAAGGCGGCGCGGCGAAGATGCAGGAGGCCGACTGCACTATTCTGGGCGGCCACAGCATTGCGGAGGATGAGGTCAAGTTTGGCTATGCCGTCACCGGGCTGATCGATCCGAAGCGCATGCTGACCAATGCGAAGGCCAAGCCCGGAGATGTTTTGCTGTTTACGAAACGTATCGGTACGGGCGTGATTGCCACTGCGCTGAAGAAAGGTTTCGCCAAGGCTGGAGATGTCGATGCGTCGACGGCGCAGATGCTGGCGCTGAACCGCGGTATTTGCGAGGCGATGCTGCGCGTCGATGTGCACGCGTGTACGGATGTAACCGGCTTCGGCCTGCTGGGACATGCGCGGGAGATGGCGCTCGCAAGCAGCGTGACGATCGGGATTGCGGCGGGCGCGGTGCGCTTCCTGCCTGGCGCAATCGAGTATGCGAAAGCGGGCGCGTATTCCGGCGGGTTGCACAACAATCGCGATTTTGTCGAGAGCTGCGTGTTGATGGACGGCGAAGTTCCGGCCGAGATTCAGAGTTTGTTGTACGATCCCCAGACTTCGGGCGGATTCCTGATTTCGCTCGGCGAGAGAGAGGCTGACAAACTGATAGCGCTCTATCCGGAGGCGTATCGGATCGGAACAGTGGCCAATTACCGAACAAAGCCAATCGAGGTCAGGGCGTGACGCAGGGCCGCCCGCTGTCAAGCGCCGCTTTTGGTTGACCGAACCGGCCCCTGTGACGATGACAACTTTATCTTCAAGCCTATTCATGATTCCTTCGGTGAACCTTTTTGGATGTTATGGTGCGACAGAGTTCTCTCGGTAGAGGTGAAGCCGCTCTCACCGAAGCCGGCGGACAAAGTGGAGATCGAGCCCGGATAAAGGAGCGCCAACCTCGTGCATAGCACCACCTATGGCGAGGGACCCGAGATCAATCGCGACGAATCCAGTGCTGTTGACCAATTCGATTACTAGCTGTTTTGCTTCGGTGTCGTCGCCGGATGTGAAGATGACGGTACGGGGCTTGTTCGGGGAAAAGTCCTGTATCCAGTCCATCGGCATGTTGCTGATCGATTTAACAAGCCGCGCGCCAACTGCCATCTCAGCAACCATCTCGCTCGATGTGCGCCCCTTCAGTGCGGCCCGCGATCTGGTCACGCCAGCCAGGCTGATGTCTGGAACAGGGTCCACATGCGCGTTCGTCGCGTCGATCAGAATTCGGCCACGCCAATCGATACCTTTCAACGCTTCGGGCACGTTCACCCAATTTGTCGCGAGAATCACGACGTCGCACTCGGCCGCCTGCTCCTTGGTTCCCGCGATAGCGCTTGGACCGAGGTCGGCAACAAACTTAGCCAGTGTCTCCGGGCCTCTGGAATTGGATACGACCACGGTGTGACCAGCGTTTATCAAATGGCGGCCGAACGTACCCGCTACAGTACCGGCACCTATAAACCCTACCTTCATGACAATCTCCTTTCTTCGATTGGACTCGCGAAAGAGTATGCACTCAATTGACTGCTGCAATCAGCCAAGCTTGACCAGATTCTGAAACAAAAGCCCACCGGGCTGCCCGCCGACGAAATGAAGGGGCACGCCGCCTTCGTCGATCCTTCCGAGTTCGACTGGGGCGAAGCCAAGCTGTGTGGCTACGGACGCAACAGATGCGCTGGCATCGGCGTCATTGCTCGATAAGAACACCGCCTGCCTCTGCCCATCCGGAGAGGAATTCGTTCCAAGCTGCGCAGCCGGCAGATGATTGAAGGCCTTTACCACGCGTGCTCCGACAAACGCTTGGGACACCACTTCAGAAGAGAGCAGACCTCCTAACTCTTCCGGAGCAACATGAAGGGCATTTGTCAGGTCGACAGCGATCTTGCCGTTCCACTGCTTGAACTGCTTCGCAACGGCCTTGTGAGCAGAAAAGGGAACAGCGAGGAAGATCACCTCAGCCTCATGAACATCTTGAAGGGATTGAGGAATGACGCTAGGGCCGAGTTCGTCTCTCAAAGACGTAAGCGTCTCAGGTCCACGCGAGTTTGCGATGGCGACTTCGATATTTTTACGTACGAAGGTGCGAGCGAGTGCGGTGCCGATCTTGCCGGAACCAATAATGGCGTACTTCATTAGTAAATCTCCTGTCTCTCAGCGGGCGCCGAGCATTGTTGAGGGTTATTTGTTTTCACGAGACGGACGGTGACGTCTCGTGCGTCAGCCAAGCGGCACCGCCTTACCGTTGAGACGCGTTAAGCATGCGTCTGTAGCGATCTCTTATCCGCCGATTATCGATAGCCACGGGCGGAGAGATACTTTGCGCCGGCCTCAAATGCCTCCTGACTCGGAAGCTCGAATCCGAATGCATTGGCCAGGCGCGCGGTCGTATCGAAAACGAAGTACACCGCAAGCGCGTCCTCAATCTGCTCGCGCGACACACCGCTGGAGAGCACGCGACGCATGTCTTCTGCAGTCACCTCTCCTTCTCGAGTCAGTTTTCGCAACATCCAGAGTGTAGCGCGCAGTGGCTCTTCGATCGGCGCCGTCTCAAGATCGGAGAGCACGGCAGCAACTTTCGTTTCATCCTTGTATGCCATTTTCGCCACTGCCGTGTGCGCCCTGGTGCACCACTCACAATCGTTGTTCTTCGCGATGAACGCTGCCATTAGTTCCCGGTCGCCCACCGACCAACTCGAAGGTCCACGCATTGCCTCGTGGGTCATCTTCTGTGCACCATAGAAGTCCGGCCGGTACTTTGCGAACTTCACCACGTCCAGCACAGGCTGGCGTGAGAAGACGCGAATCATCGCGAACAGCGCCTTCGTGCCGAAGCTGTGCCCCCGATCCAATATCATGAGGCGCATACTAGTCCTTTTCGCTCGCTGCCCTAAGTGCCTCGAGTGCAGCGTCATATTGCCGGGCAGCCTTGCCGACCGCTGCACACACCACTAACTCGAAGATCTGATCCTCGCTATAGCCCGACGCCTTAACCGCCGCGATGTCC
>JBOGMI010000699.1:0-2728 GCA_050746645.1 Bryobacteraceae bacterium
ACTATTTCTCTGCTCTCACACCGAGGGCAATGCCAGAGCGCGCGGGAGTCGAACCCGCTTCGGCGGCAAGCAGACCGCACGAACTTCTCCCTTGAGCGCTGACGCGCTGGTAAGAAATAGCCACTGCGAGGAGAGGCTGCAAATCGGAGGAACTTTACCCAGGAAAGGCGCGGGTACCAGTTCCATAAATCATTCTTTTATCGCCTCAGAGCAAGCTCGCGTTCCATGCCTCTGCGATCGGACCACTCGCGGGGCACCGTCCAGTCGTCTTCCGTCAGATCGCGATGACGTTCTACCCAGCGTCCGGTATAAGAGCGGAGCCCGATCAAAAACGCGACCTCGTCGTGCGATTCCAGGCACCGAGCCTCCCAAGGCTCGAGATTGCGGATATCGGTGAGAGATCGCCGCGCGTTCGTCATATATTCGCGAATTTCGCCGGTCGACCGAACCATGGGCAGATAGAGCCAAAGCGGCGTCAAGACGAAAGCCAGCTTGTCGGCTACGCACAAACGGGAAAACGGGCGCCCCGTTTTCTTAGCCCAATAGCGGCTGTGGCATGCGGTGAACGCCTCCCAGCGTGCGCCACCGACCCAACGCATAATACGCGCACCTAAGCGAACGTGCTCTTCGCCTTCCGGTCCATCCAAATCGTGACAATAGATATAACCCAAATCATGGACAAAGAAAGCTAACCATAGGCGTGGATCTTTGGGGACTCCATAGAGTTTCGTCCACGCCAATGCAGTGAAAAAGGGGTGGAATAGCAGGCAATGACCGCCAAAAAGGACGGACCTCGTTCCGAGTCTCATGAAGATTTCCTCCCTTGGTTGTTCTGCATTTTTGACAGCTTGATCGCTTTAGGAGCATGCCTCCAGAGAGAGCGGGCGCTTGCACGCACGCAAAGGATTTACAGACGCGATTCGGCAAGTTTATGGCTGATTCCGGCAGGATACGGTTCAAGCCACAGCCAACCAGAACACTGCGCGTTCCCGTGGTCATGATTCACTCGTGTAAGAAAGATCCAGCAGCCACATGCTGCCGCTCACGTGAACGGCGCTCTGCTGCTCCCCGCAAGCGAGAGCCTCCGCCGGTTCTGGCGCCGCGGAGCGCCGCTTTTCGCGCGCTTCCGCGAAGATGCGCTCGATCTGTTGCTCGTGCCAGACGGCCCAGGGAATTCCGGCGGCATCGGGTGGGATGTCCCGGAGTGCCATGGGGCGCTTTCAATGGCTGCATTTCCGGCCGGCAGTGGATTCGACGAACGCGCGCAACCGCCCGCTGTATTTGGGGTGCCGCAATTTTCTAAGCGCCGTTACTTCGAGCTGGCGAATCCGTTCGCGGCTAAGTTCCATTTGCTGGCCGATTTCTTCGAGCGAATGCTCGCTGCCGTCCTCAAACCCAAAACGCAAGGAAATGATCTGTCGCTCGCGCCTTCCGAGGCCCGCCAGGATAGCTGTTGATTGTCTGTGCAGCCGCTTTTGCGCGATTCCCTCCAGCGGAGTCCTGTCCCGCAGATCGACCAAAAAGCTGCCGAGCGTCGCATCGTCTTCTTCTCCGACGGGAGTATGAAGCGACACACACGCCTGCCCGAGCTGTAATAAATGGCGCACCTCGTTGGGCTCCATCTCCAAGCGTCCGGCAAGATCGTCCATGTCCGTTTCCCGGCCCAGCGCTTGCCTGAGCTCCTGCTCGAGCCGGAACACGCGCTGAATATTTTCGATCACGTGTGCGGGCAACCGCACGGCGCGCGTTTGTTCGGCCAGCGACCGAGCGATGGCCTGCCGAATCCACCAGGTCGCGTACGTGGAAAAGCGGAAGCCGCGCCGGTAATCGAATTTGTCGGCAGCGCGCATCAGTCCGATGTTCCCCTCCTGGATCAGATCGAGAAGGATCTCGCCGTCGAATCGGGCGTAGCGTTTGGCTACCGAGACGACCAGCCGGAGGTTGGCCTCGATCAATCGGCTGCGCGCGGCAAGCCGGTCCTGTTCCGCACGCGCGGCCATATCCGCGATGCGGGCGAGTTCGCTCGCGCTGGCGCCTGCAGCGTTTTCCAGACGCTCCCGTTCGGCACGGAGTATCTGCAAGCTGCCGCCGGGCAGCCCGCGATCGGATACTCCCGGCATGATGCGGACTCGTCCGATCCGCTCCGGCAGAGATCGTATTTGCTGCTCGGTGTCCTGCAGAGCGTCGAGCAGTTGGGCGCGAAAACCGGGCGTGAAGGGCAGTGCGCGGATTTCCCGCGAGATCGCGACCAGCAATCGGACGCGAGTGCGCTTCACCGTTTGTCGTTCCGATACAGGAGGGATCTGCTCTAACTTGGCGCGCAAGCGTTCGATATTGCAGACTGTTTCGGCAAACAGCGCCTCTAGCGCCGCCGGCGTGCCGTCGGATTCCTCGTGGTTTCCACACAGCACCTCCGCGACAGCCCGTTCGCCAGCGGCAATGGCCGCCCGGGTCCGAAGGAGCATGCGTTCGGTAATCCGCGAGCGGGATAAGAGCTTCAAAACGATACGCTCGCTTGCCTCCATGCGCTGCGCGAGCGCAATTTCCTCCGCCTGCGTCAACAGCGGAACCTGGTGCATCTCGCGTAGGTATACCCGAAGAGAATCGGACGATCCGGTTGCCGGGGCTGCCGCCTCCGGTTCGTCGCGAACGGAAGCGGCATCCAGGGTGGAGAGGGCCGGGGTGAAGAGTGCCATGAAATCGAGAGCTCCTCGTGCTGAATCCCCCG
>JBOGMI010000700.1:0-1115 GCA_050746645.1 Bryobacteraceae bacterium
TACTAATCAGTACATAAGTAGCTTCATGTGACGTGGTCATCCTGATATAATTTGCGGATGGCAAAGCAAGATGCCCGCAAATTGGATCACGCGACGCTGGAGGCTATCCGGATCCGTGCGGTGCAGCAGGTTCAGGCGGGTGAAAGTCCTGAAGTCGTGATTCGGGCGCTGGGGTTCTCGAGTCGGTGCATCTACAGTTGGCTGGCGATGTATCGGGCGGGTGGCTGGGATGCGCTGAAGGCGAAGCGGATCGTAGGGCGGCCGAAGAAACTGTCAGCGCGTGACCTGCAGTGGGTGTATCGAACGGTGACGGGGAAGAATCCGCTGCAGTTGGGATTTCCCTTTGCCTTGTGGACTCGGGCAATGATCCAGAATCTGATACGCAAGCGCAGTGGTGTGCGCTTGAGTCTGGTCTCGGTTGGTCGATTGCTGGCGCAGCTGGGATTGACATGCCAGAAGCCACTGTGGCGGGCCTACCAGCAGGATGGCTCGCGGGTCGAGCAGTGGCTCAGGCGCGAGTACCCGCGCATCCGGGTGCTCGCGAAGCGGGAGAAAGCCCAGATTTTCTTTCAGGATGAGTCCGGAGTGCGTTCGGACTTTCACAGTGGGAGCACCTGGGCGGTGCAGGGTGAGACACCGATCGTGCGGGTCACGGGCCAGCGCTTCAGCCTCAACATGATCTCGGCGGTTAGCCCGCGCGGCGCCCTGCGCTTCATGGTCGTGAAAGGCGGCGTGGGCGCCAAGGTCTTCATCACCTTTCTCAAACGCCTGATCCACGGTCAGCGTCGCCCGATGTTCCTCATCGTCGACGGCCACCCGGCGCACCGCGCTAAGATCGTCAAGCAATACGTTGACAGCCTCGAAGGCAAGCTGCGTCTGTTCTTTCTGCCGCCGTACTCTCCAGAACTCAATCCCGATGAACTGGTCTGGAACGATGTGAAGAACAACGCCGTCGGTCGTGCCAAGCTCGATGGACCCGACGACCTACATCGCGCCGTCGTCAGCCGCCTACGGTTCCTGCAGAAACGCCCGGATCGTGTCCGCAGCTTTTTCCAGGCTCCCGATACCCGCTATGCAGCCTGAGACCTGAAGATACTTACGTACTGCTTAGTAAC
>JBOGMI010000701.1:0-2852 GCA_050746645.1 Bryobacteraceae bacterium
ATCGGCCAGCCGCTGGAACGCATCGAGGGGCCCGCCAAGCTCACCGGCGCCGCGCCTTACGCCTATGAATACGATCTCCCCGATCCGCTCTATCTCTATCCGGTGCAGTCCACCATCGCACGCGGCAAAATCCTGTCCATCGATACCGCGGCGGCACGGGCTCTGAAAGGCGTGGCCGCCATCATCACGCATGAGAATGCCGTCCGCCTCGCCTCGGATACGAACAAAGAGCTATGGGTGCTGCAATCCGCGGAAATCGGCTTTCGCGGCCAATTGATCGGCGCCGTCATCGCGGAAACTCCGGAGATCGCTCTGCACGCCGCAAGCTTGGTCCGCGTGCAATACGCCGGCCAAGCGCACGATGCCAGCTTCCGCGCGGATCGCGACGATCTGTATGCCCCGAAAGACGTGAACGGCGGCTATCCTACCGACACGGAGGAAGGAGATCCCGATGCGGCGCTAAAATCCGCTGCGGTGGCCATCGACCACACCTACACTACGCCGATGGAACACAACAATCCGATGGAGCCGCATACCACCGTCGCCATCTGGAAGGATGGCGGATTCACGCTGTACGATTCGACGCAGGGCGCCCATTCGGTGCGCAAGACTGTGGCGACGCTGTTCGGTTTGGCTCCCGAGAAGATCCATGTCGTCGCCACGCATGTCGGCGGCGGATTCGGGTCGAAGGGAGAGCCCCATGCGCACGATGCGCTTGTCTGTCTCGCGGCACAGGCGGCCCCCGGCCGGCCGGTGAAATTCGCCTTGACCCGTCAGCAGATGTTTTGCCTGGCCGGTTATCGCGCTCCCACGATCCAGCGCATCCGGTTCGGCGCCGATCGCGAAGGCCGTCTGACGACCATCATTCACGACGCGATCACGCAAACCTCACGGATCAGGGAATTCGCCGAGCAAGCCGCGGTGCCTACGCGGATCATGTATGCCGCGCCCAACCGCCGCACCACGCATCGCCTCGCCGCACTCGATGTGCCGGTGCCGTCGTGGATGCGCGCGCCGGGCGAAACACCCGGAATGTTCGCGAGCGAAGTAGCGATGGATGAGTTGGCGGTCGCCTGCGGGCTCGACCCCATTGAGCTGCGTGTGCGCAACGAGCCGGAAGTCGATCCCGCATCCGGCAAACCATGGTCCTGCCGCAATCTGATCGGCTGCCTGCGCGAAGGCGCGCGCCGGTTCGGCTGGGAACAGCGCGATCCCAGACCGGGCGGGCACCGGCGCGACGGCTGGCTGGTGGGTACAGGTGTGGCGAGTTCTACCTATCCCCTCTACTTGCTGCCCGGTTCCCGCGCGACCATCCGGTACGGCGCGGACGGGCGCTATGCGGTGCGCATTGGCGCCGCCGATATCGGCACCGGCACCTGGACCGCGCTGACGCAAATCGCCGCTGACGCGCTAGACTGCCCCATCGAGGCGATCCGCATGGAGATCGGCGATACGGACCAGCCGAGCGCCTCGGTGGAAGGCGGTTCGAGCGGCATCAGTTCCTGGGGATCGACCATCGTCGCCGCCGCGCGCGCCTTTCGCGCCCAGCACGGAGACCACCCCGCGGCGGGTGCGGAGACATCCGCGGATATGCCCGAGAACCCCGACGACGAGCGCTTCGCCATGCATTCCTTCGGCGCGCAATTCGCCGAAGTGCAGGTGCATCAGGATACCGGCGAAATTCGCGTGGCGCGGATGCTCGGCGTGTTCTCGGTGGGACGCATCATCAATCCGCGCACCGCGCGATCCCAGTTCATCGGCGGAATGACGATGGGCTTATCGATGGCGTTGCTGGAGAACAGCGTACTGGATGCGCGCTTCGGCCACGTCGTCACGCACGATTTCGCCGAGTACCATATCGCAGCCAACGCCGACGTCGTGGACGTGGATGCGGTCTGGCTCGACGAGGTCGATCCGCATTCGAATGCCATGGGCTCGCGCGGAATTGGCGAGATCGGCATCGTCGGCGCCGCCGCGGCCATCGCCAATGCCGCCTGGCACGCCACCGGCATTCGCGTCCGCGATCTGCCCATCACTGCGGACAAGTTTTTGACCTGACCCTGACGGTCACAACCGCACTCTCAAATCTTTTTGCCTTCAGATCCAGCGCCTTACACCTCAAGGCGTCCTCCCATTCCGCCCACCCTCCCCGCAGACTGAACACGTGGCGCACGCACTCCTGCGTGCCGCGTCGAGACTCTTCTCGACGCGGTTTTCGCCCCTGCGTCTGGACACACCACCATGCCTACCGCCAAACAAATCGCGGCCAATCGCCGCAATGCTCAAGAGTCAACCGGCCCCAAGTCCGCCGAGACCAAGGCCAAAGTCGCCCAGAACGGGGTCAAGCACAGCCTGTGCGCCAAATTCCGCGTCCTCAAAGAAGTCGAAAAACAGGAAGACTACGACGCTTTCCTCAACCAGCTCATCGAAGACGAGCAACCCGTCGGTCGGGCCGAAATCGAGTTGGTCGTCAAAATGGCCGAACACACTTGGCTCGCCAATCGCGCCCTGCGCCTGCAGAACCTCTGCTTTGCTCTCGACCCGAAAACTCCCGAGCAGGCCAAAAACGGCGATATCCCCGTCGGCATCGAGGTGAAACCCCTCGAACTTTACATGCGCTACCACGCCGCTCACGACCGCGCCTACCAGCGCGCCTCCGCCGAGCTTCAGAAACGCAAGAAAGCACGCCAGTTAGCCGAAATTGGCTTTGCTTCGCAAAAACGCGCTCAGGCCGAAGAATCGCGCAAAGCCGAAAAGCACGCCGTCCAAATAGCGACCGCCAATCTGCGCAAACAACGCGAAGAAATGAAGCTTGGTGACGCCATCGCCAAAATGCTGCCTCCCGATTTCGA
>JBOGMI010000702.1:0-7163 GCA_050746645.1 Bryobacteraceae bacterium
ACGCTGCGCCAAACGCTTGTTCTCGCGGCACATAATGGCGGCGGAGTTCCGGTCGCCTACCTGGCCGAGAATTTGATCGTTAACCACCTCGGCCAGCCGCTTGTGACGGCGCATCTGTTTTCCATTGCGTGCGCCGTAGCGGGAATGGCCGGGCTGATCTTTCTTGCGTGGCGGTTGGGGGCGCGTTCCGGATGGTTCTACTCAGGCGTTCTCTTCGCACTGCTTCCGCTATCGCTGCGGTACGCGACCGAAGCGCGCCCCTACGGACCCGCGCTGGCGTTCGGCACTCTCGCCACGCTCCTGGTTGCGTTTTTAGATAAGGGCGCGGCGCTTTGGAAAGCAGTTTTGTATGCCGCTATCTTGTCGCTTGGAATTTACACACAGCCCTACGTCGCTTTCGTTGGCGCGGCCCATGTCGCCTGGGCTATCTCGGAGCGCCGGAGGACCTCGGCGCCATACATAGTAGGAGGAGCGGCAGCCGCTGCTATCTCTTTTCTGCCGTGGTACCTGTATGCGCGGCCTCTATGGGCCAGTGCGGTTGCGGCGGGAGCCTTCCGGTCTTCGCTCTCCGCGAAAACTCCTTTAATGATTCTGCATGAGCTTTCGGGCGGCGGTTACATACTTACGATTCTTCTCCTGGCGCTCGCGGTTTGGGGATACCGGCACACAAATATGCCGCATCCCGCCAAACGTCTGTTGCTCTTTTGGGCGACGGTTCCTGTGCCGCTCGCGCTTGCCGCCACCGCCGCATTCGGCTATTTTTTCGCCATCCGGCAATTGATTTTTGTGCTTCCGTCGCTCTGTATTTTGGCCGCCGAAGGGCTCGACAGGCTTCCGCAGCGGTCTCGCTGGCTCCCCGTTGGTTTGGGCCTTTTCGCTGCGATCTCCCTTTTCGCCGATGTCCATCTGTTTACGCACTATCGGGAAAACTGGGGCGCTGCTGCCGCATTGGCAAGGCGAGTCCTGCATCCGGGGGAGTGCCTGGTCAGCATTCCCGCTTCGGCAAGCCGGCTGTATTTCCTTTATCAGCCGTCGCTATCGGAGCACCTGTGCAAGGCCGGCGATCAGCGCAAGCGGGTTGTGCTGATCAGCCCCTATGCGACGCAGAAGGAGCGGCATTCCGCTCTGCACAGGCGTCGTTGGAGCATCGCGCGACGCTTTGAGGTCGGCGGATCGATCATTGCGGTCGCGATTCCGAAGACGTTTGTGGAATAGGCCTTCGGCCTGTCTGAAGAATGTGACAGGCCAAAAGGCCTATTCCACACTCGCTAATCTAGCTTCGTGCCCTTCAGCGCGCCCCGGACCGCGGTGTTCATCATCGTCTCGGCGAGTTTTTGCGTTGCGCGGTTCAGCCCTTCGGTTTTTTCGCTGATCGCGCGGTGATCGCTGCTGTTGTAAACCGTCCGCAGACCGAGGATCGCGTCTTCCACCGCGGAGCGCTCCCCGGCATCGAGATTCGTCCAGGCATCGCTTGCCTTCGCCTTCTCGGTAGCGGCCAGAATGTTGTCCGCCTCCACGCGCGCCTCGCGCACCTGCCGCTCGCGCATGTCTTCCTCGGCCTTGTCGAACGATTCGCGGATCATCGCCTCCACCTGCTCTTCGTTCAAGCCATAAGAAGGCTTAACCTCGACGCTGTGCTCCTGTCCCGTGCGCGCATCGCGCGCGGTGACGTTCAGGATTCCGTTGGCGTCGATGAGAAAGCGGACTTCGATGCGCGCCATGCCGGCCGGCATGGGAGCGATGTCTTTCAGATCAAAACGCGCCAAACTGCGGCAGTCTTTGACCAGCTCGCGTTCGCCCTGCAGCACGTGAATCAGCACATTGCGCTGGCCATCGACCGCGGTCGTGAACGCTTCGGTCGCGCTCGCCGGAATCGTTGAGTTGCGGTGAATCAACTTTGACACCACGCCGCCCATGGTTTCGATACCGAGCGATAGCGGCGTTACATCGAGCAGCAGTTTGTCTTCCACATCGCCGGAAAGAATTCCTGCCTGCACTGCCGCTCCGAGCGCCACCACTTCGTCCGGATTCAGTTCCGTATGTGGCTTGGCTTTGAACAAACGCTCGACCGCCGCGCGAACCAGCGGGATGCGCGTCGAACCGCCAACCAGAACCACTTCGTCGATCTGCTCCGGCGCAAGCTGCGCATCCGCGAGGCAGGCACGGCATGGCCCCAATGTGCGCTCGACCACCGGTGCAATCAACCGGTCAAATAATTCGCGACCGATCGCCCGCTCATAGCTCTTGCCTTTGTAAGCGAATTCGATTTTCGTTTGCGGCACAAACGAAAGCTCTTCCTTCGCGCGAATGACCGAGCGCCGTAGCCGCTGCACGCCTTCGGCATCGCCGGAAAGATCCTCGCCCCATTCGCTCTGCAAATCTTCGAGCGCAATCCGCAGCAGCAGATTGTCGATATCGTCGCCGCCGAGATGCGTATCGCCGTTGGTAGCCAGCACCTCGAAAATGCCTTCGTGCAGGCGCAGGATGGAGATATCGAAGGTTCCACCGCCGAAATCGTAGACGGCAATAATGCCTTCTTTTCTCTTATCGAGACCGTAGGCGAGCGCCGCCGCGGTGGGCTCATTCACCAGCCGAAGCACCTCCAGCCCGGCCAAGCGTCCCGCGTCCTTGGTCGCTTGCCGCTGCGCGTCGTTGAAGTAAGCCGGGACCGTGATGACCGCCTGGCCGACCGGCTCGCCCAGCGCGGTTTCGGCATTGTCCTTCAACTGCCGCAGCACAGCCGCCGAAATCTCCGGAGGCGTAAACGTCCGCCCGCCCAATTTCAGTTTGATAACGGATTCGCTGTCTTCGGCAATGTGAAACGGGAAGAGCTTCAGTTCTTCCCGCACATCCGCCACGCCGCGGCCCATCAGCCGTTTCACCGAATAGACGGTGCGGTCGGGTTTTGTCAGCAAAAGCTCGCGAGCGGGCGTGCCCGCAATCAGCGCGCCTTTGGGCGTCAGCGAAACGATGCTCGGAACGATTTTCTGTCCCTCGGGATCTTCCATAATCCGCGGACCAGTCAAATCCATCCAGGCAACCAGGCTGTTGGTTGTGCCGAGGTCGATACCGACGATTTTGGAATGGCGATTCTCGCCGAAATCAATTTGAAAGGTTCCCATTCTGAAGCGCCTTATCTACGTCCCGAATCAGATTCTCGATATACCGGCGGCGGTTGAGCACGCCGCGAATCTCGTGCAGCGCCTGTTTCGCCGTCTCGCTCCGCGATTCGGAAGCATCGTATTTTGCAAACAGGGATTGAAGCTGAGTATCGGTCCCAGCCCGCATGCCCGCAAACTTCTCCCGGGCGGTTTGGAGCTGCGGCCGCGAGGATTCATCTCCGCTCTTAATCTCTTCGAGCATCATGTTCAGCTCGAAAACCTCTTCCAGCAGCTCCGGAGGCACATCTTTCGAGCGCTGCTCGCCGATCGGAAATCCTTCTTCCTTCAGCAAGTATTCCGCCCGTTTCACCGGATCGCGCAAGGTACGGTAACCGTCGTTCAAAATGGCGGTCGCCTCCAGCGCCTGCGTTTGTTCAGCGAGGCTTCTACGGCTGAAGCGGTCGGGATGCCACTGACGGCTCAGTTCATAGAAGCGCTCTTGCAGCCCATCGACATCCACAATCAGCTTGCGATCGAGTCCGAAAAAATCGAAGAAATTTTGGGAAAGGGTAGGCATAAGGGGACTCGAAATTGTGGCGCACGCTTTAGCGTGCTGGAGCGAGCTTCAGCTCGCTCTGGCGGAGCGTAGGCTGAAGCCCACGCCGGCACGCTAAAGCGTGCGCCACGAGTACACGCGGGCTACGCCGAAAACGAGGTTCCGCAGCCGCAACCCTTGGTCGCGTGCGGATTCTGGAAGACAAATCCCGATTGCACCAGCGAATCCTCCCAATCGAGCGTCACGCCGTCGAGAAAGTTGATGCTTTTCGGATCGACGAAAACCTTCACTCCGTCGAAATCGAAAACGAGATCGCGGGGCCGCTCCTGGGCTGCAAATTTGAACTGATAGCTCAGCCCGGAACAGCCACCGCCAACCACACCGAGACGCAAGCCGCCCGTGACGCCTTCGCGCCCAAAAGCTTCGCGGATCTTCCCCACGGCCTTTGGAGTGACGAATACTTGCTTCGGCTTCTCGCCGACCAGTCCTAGGTCAGCCATCGGTTTACTGAACAGTAACCGCTTCGGCTGCGACCGGGGCAGCCTGCTTCTTTTTGTAATCCGCGATGGCCGCCTTGATCGCATCTTCGGCAAGCACCGAGCAGTGAATCTTCACCGGCGGCAGCGAGAGCTCATTGACGATATCGGTGTTCTTGATCTGCAGAGCCTGATCCACCGTCCTGCCCTTCAGCCATTCGGTGGCCAGCGATGAACTCGCGATCGCGCTGCCGCAGCCGAACGTCTTGAACTTGGCGTCTTCAATGAGGCCCGTCACCGGGTTCACTTGGACCTGCAGCTTCATCACGTCGCCGCATTCCGGCGCGCCGACCATGCCGGTACCGACGGCCGAGCTGCTTTTGTCCAGCGACCCGACGTTCCTCGGATTCTTGTAATGATCGATAACTTTATCGGAGTAAGCCATGTTGATCTCTTTCCTCTCTTTTTAGTATGCGCCCATCCGGTCGCTAGCGCGCGGCCCAGTTTACTTTGCTCAAATCCACTCCCTCTCGCGCCAGCTCGTACAACGGCGAAAGTTCGCGCAGTTTCCGCACCACCTCCGTCACTTTGCCGGAAACGTAATCGACTTCTTCTTCCGTGTTGAACCGCCCGATCCCGAAGCGGATCGACGAATGCGCCAGATCGTCGCCGGCGCCCAGCGCTTTCAGCACGTAGCTCGGCTCCAGCGTTGCCGAGGTGCACGCCGATCCGCTCGAAACCGCGATATCGTTGATGCCCATCAGCAGACTCTCGCCCTCGACATAAGCAAAGCTGATGTTGAGGTTGTGCGGCAGGCGATGTTCGATGGAGCCGTTAATGTAAACTTCGTCGAGATCGCGCATTAGATTGTCCTTTAGTTTGTCGCGCAAAAACCCCAGGCGTTTCGCCTCTTCCGCCATCTCATTCCTGGCGATCTCGCAAGCGGCGCCCAGCCCGGCCACGCCCGGAACGTTCAGCGTCCCAGAACGCATACCGCGCTCGTGGCCGCCCCCATCCATCTGCGCGGTGACCTGCACGCGTGGATTTCTGCGCCGCACGTACAACGCGCCGACGCCCTTCGGACCATAAATTTTATGCGCGCTCAGCGACATCAGGTCGATGCCGTCCGCAATGACATTCACGGGAATTTTGCCCACCGCCTGCACCGCGTCGCTATGGAACAAGACGCCCTTTTCCTTGGCGATCTTTCCGATCTCTTTCACCGGCTGCACCACGCCGATTTCGTTGTTCGCATACATGATCGAAATCAGAATGGTTTTGGGCGTAATCGCGTCGCGCAATTGGTCGAGATCGATCAGCCCGTCCTTCTTTACCGGCAGATAGGTGACCCGCGCGCCGTTCTTCTCCAGCCGCTTGCAGGTGTCGAGGACAGCTTTGTGCTCGGTAGCCTGAGTAATAATATGGTTGCCGCGCTCGGCATACATCTCGGCGATACCTTTGAGCGCGAGGTTGTTCGATTCGGTGGCGCCGCTGGTGAGCACGATCTCCTTATCGGTGGCGCCGATCAGAGTCGCCACCTGCCGCCGCGCCCGGTCCACCGCCGCCTCGGCCTCCCAGCCGAAACTGTGGTTGCGCGAAGCCGCGTTGCCGAAAATGTTGGTGAAATACGGCGTCATGACCTCGAGCACGCGGGGATCCACCTGCGTGGTGGCGTGGTTGTCCATGTAAATCGGCAGTTTCATATCTTTAATTCCTTTAGCGAACTCTGACGCCCGGGCGCGCTCTGAATCGTATGCAGTGAGACCGCAGGCAGGGGTTCCTCCGAATCGCTCAGCATATCTTCGATGCTGACGCTTTCGAGGAGTCGCAAAATTCCATCGTGGATTCGCTTCAGCGGCTTCCGCACGGTGCAGTGGTTCACGTGATCGCAATAGACCTCTTCGGTGAAGCAATCGGCCAGCACAATCGGTCCGTCGATCGCTCGGATGACTTCCAATGCGGAGATCCGGCCCGGATCGCGCGCCAGGCGGTAGCCCCCGTTCGTCCCATACTCGGAGCGCAGAAACCCGCCCTTGCCCAGTTTCTGCAAAAGCTTCGATAAAACCGGCAGCGGAATACCGCAGCGGTCCGAGACCTGCTTGGCGCTGACCGCCTGGCCAGTCTCACGCTGCAGGGACGCAAAATGCTTGAGAGCAATCAGACTGTAATCCGCTTTTCTTGTGAGGCGAAGCATGGCGGTTCCGATCCAGCCAGAGGAATCTACGACCGAGGAGATCTGATTTCTTTATAGCACGTCCCGCCGCCTATGGCGAACCATTTTATCTTCCGCGAAATCAATGGCTTCCACAAAGGAATGCCGCCGTACATGCTACACTCGATAAACGCACGTTGCTCTTCTATTAGTCTAGCGTGATCCGAATCTTTCGTGTTTTCATACCGGCCAGCGTTGTCGGACTGCTAGCCTCGGAAATTCTGCTGGTTTTGGCCTGCTACTGGGTCGCCGGCTACGGCACTCTGAATGTAGCCCCCTACTTCTACTTTTTCGCCCTCAACAATTACTGGAAGGTCTGCGTCATCACGGGGTGCATCATTCTGGTCCTCTATTTCGAGGACCTCTATACTCATCTTCGCGTCACCTCGCGTCTGCTGCTGGTCCAACAGGTTTGCCTGGCGGTGGGATGCGGGCTGCTCGTCATGGCAGTGCTCGGCTATCTGCGGCCGGAGCTGCTGCTGGGCCGCTGGCTGCTGTGCGTCGGCAGCCTCGAAGTCATCGTTGTGCTGCCGCTCTGGCGCACCTTTTACTGGCGATACATCATCGGCGGCCTGGGCTCGGAGCGCGTGCTGCTGCTGGGGAATTCGAGCATTCTGGGCGAGGTGATCGCCCACATCGACGAACATCCCGAATTCGGCTACACTCTGCTCGGCTATCTCTGCGAGGGCTCACCCTGCACCTTTCCCATCCCTTGCCTCGGCACGGTGGACGAAGTGCGCGAGGTCACCAGGGAATACAGGCCGACGCGCATCGTGGTCGGCATGGCCGAACGCCGCAACCGGCTTCCCGTCCAGCAA
>JBOGMI010000703.1:0-3414 GCA_050746645.1 Bryobacteraceae bacterium
AGCCCGAAACCGGGGTGGTTTCAGGAGTGACCGATTTGCGTCGAAAGCATCGAAATGGATCCGCCATCGATGCCCTCAACCGGAAACATGATGTCTTCGTTCGGTTGTCGGGTGCCGAGCACGTACAGCAGCGGCAGGTAATGATCCGGCGTGGGAACACTCAGCATGGCGTCGGCGCCGAGCGTTTCGTAATCCACCAGCGGTTGATAATCGCCGGCCTGCATCAGCGCCCTTGCTTCCTGCTCGAAACGCACCGCCCAATCGTAGGGTTCCGGCACGTGTCGGCCCCATGCGTAGGCGTGCAGGTTGTGAACCAGGTTGCCGCTGCCAGCGACGAGGATACCCTCATTGCGCAGCGGCGCGAGCTTGCGGCCGATCTCGAAGTGAAACGACGCCGGTTGGGTTTCGTCAATACTCAATTGCACGACCGGCACGTTGGCGGCGGGATACGCGTGCCGTAAAACCGACCAGGCGCCGTGGTCGAGCCCCCATGATTCATCCAGCCGTACCGGCAGCGGCGCCAGCAATTGTTGCACGCGACGCGCCAGTTCGGGGTCGCCGGGCGCGGGATACTGGACCTCGTAAAGCGCGCGTGGGAAGCCGCCAAAATCGTGAATGGTGCGCGGCGATGTCTCAATGGTGACGCCGGTTCCCGATCCGTACCAGTGCGCCGAGATCATCAGGATGGCGCGCGGCTTCGGCAGGCTTTCGCCCATCCGTCGCCACGCATCTGTCCAGACGTTGCTCGCGATGGCGTTCATCGGGTTGCCGTGGCCGAAAAAGATCGCGGGAAGCGTTTCAGGCATGGGCATCACCATTTCGTTGTTTGTCCGCCAGCGAGCTGCCGGGCATGTGCATCATCAATAAATCGGGGTTCGCTCAACCCCGCCCTTGCGCGGGCGATTTCATTGATCGTCTCAATCGGTTGGCGAATACGCCGCCTCCACCCGCTTGATGAAGGCGTGGAACTCGGTCATGTAATTACGCAGGAACTCGGCCGTTGCGTCATTGGTGACCTCGCCGTCGTCGCTGATCAGGTTGGGTGTGAACTGGATGTAGGCCTCGACGGTGTTCATCAACGGCGAGTTGCAGAAACAGAGTACCCCGCGCAGGCTTTGCTGGGCAACGGCGGTTCCGATCGAACCGGGTGACGTGCCGATGATCCCGGAGGGCTTGTGGGTAAACGAGTTCTGACCCCACGGGCGACTCGCCCAGTCTATGGCGTTTTTCAGGCCGCCCGGGATCGAGCGGTTGTATTCCGGCGTAACGAACAACACCGCGTCAACCTCGGCGATCGCCTGCTTGAACGCACGCGCAACGGGTGGGTAGTCCGCATCGTAGTCGTAACTGTACAGCGGCAGATCCTTGAACGAGAGCTCGGTCATGTCCAATTCCGGCGGCGCCAGGCTGACCAGCGCCTTCGCCAGTTTGCGGTTGATCGAAGCCTTGGCGAGGCTCCCGACGAAGTAACCTACTTTGTACGTAGCCATGTGAACTCCTTGGGGGACGATTCGAACTGCCGTGTCTCAGTGGCCATGTCCGTGACGGGTGGTCTCGAACAAAAACCAGATGCGCCGTTCGGCTTCATCGATCCATTCCTCTATCAGGCTGGCGGTGGCGATGTCGCGGTACTCGTCGCAAAGGCCGTGCGCCTCACGCAGTCGCGCGACCAGCGTTTCGTTGTCGTCGCGCAGTTCGGCAAGCATATCTTCAGGCTCGACGTACTCGGCATCATTGTCCAGTATGCGTTGCAGGCGGACGATATGGCCGAGGGACTTGATCGTCTCGCCACCGATTTTACGGACGCGCTCGGCTATGGGATCGGTCATGGCGAACAGTTGATCGCCCTGTTCGTCAAGCAGCAGATGGTAATCGCGAAAGTGCGGCCCGCTCATGTGCCAGTGAAAGTTCTTGGTTTTCAGGTAGAGCGCGAACACATCCGCCAGCACGGCATTCATGGCACCGGCGATGTTGCGGGTTGCGGCGGTTTCCAAATCAGTGGGAGTGGTCAGCGGGGCACGCTCTCTGAGCTTGAGATCCTGTCGTGCCGACGCGGAGGATTTTTTCATGAGCTTGATCCTCGTCCGTGAGATGCAGCACATTTCATTATGCCCCCGGATTTTGCGGAATGCAAACCGGAATACTCACGTCGCCGCCGAGCGCACACTTGACAAGACAGGCATTCGGCGGGCGTCTGGCAAGCGGAAGAAGGTTTACGTGCCTGGCGATGACGGCCAGGTTCCGCCCGCGAGATCCTTGGCCGAAGCCATTGCCGGGCCCGGTCAATGGCTCTCGCTGCAGGTCAGGAGCTCAGAACGGATAGGGGCCGTTGACGGTGCGCACGGTCACCCAGTGATCGCGGGTGAATTCGCGCAAAATCCACTCGCCTCCGAACCGCCCCAGGCCACTGTTTTTCTCGCCGCCAAACGGTCCGGTCGGCGTGTCGTCGACGCTGTGATCGTTTACATGCGTCATGCCGGCCTCGACGCGCAGCGCGAAGCGGCAACCGCGCTCCAGATCGCGAGTGAAGACGGCGGAAGACAAGCCGAGGTCGGTCTGATTGGCGATCTTGAGCGCATCTTCCTCGTCTTGAGCGCGGATGAGTGGTGCAATCGGGCCGAAGAGTTCATCCTGCGCGATTGGCATGTCGTTCGTGACATCGGCAAAGACATGCGGCGGCAGAACATGGCCTTCCGGCGCGCCGCCCAACAACTCACGTACACCGCTGGCGCGCGCCGCCTCGATGCGCTTGAGGTGACCATCCATTTGCTTCTTGTTGATGATGGGTCCGACGGAGACCGATGGGTCCTTGGGGTCGCCGTACTTCAGCGTCTTCACATGTGCGGTGAAGCGGTCGACAAATTCATCATAAATCTTCGCATCAACGATGATGCGGTTAGTGCTCATGCAGATCTGGCCCTGGTGCAGGAAACGACCGACCACGGCCGAGCGCACCGCGTGATCCAGGTCGGCATCGTCGAGAACCACGAGCGGAGCGTTGCCACCCAGCTCCAGCGCCACCCGCTTGATCCGTGGGCCCTTTATGGCCAACTCTCCGATGTGCCGGCCCACTCGCGTGGAACCCGTGAACGAGATCAGGCGGGGAACAGGGTGCAGCGTGAATGCATCGCCGATTTCCGAAATCGGTCCAATGACAACATTGAGCAACCCGGCAGGCAAGCCCGCTTCCTCGAAGATTTTGGCAATCAGCAACCCACCGGTAACCGGGGTGTCCTCCGCCGGCTTGACGACGACCCCGTTGCCCAATGCCAGTGCGGGGGCAATCGAACGTTGTGACAGATACATCGGGAAGTTCCAGGGGCTGATCACACCGATCACCCCCAAGGGCTGGCGGTAGGCACGGCTTTCTTTTCCTGCCTCGTCGAGCGGCAGGATGCGCCCCTCCACCCGATA
>JBOGMI010000704.1:0-10959 GCA_050746645.1 Bryobacteraceae bacterium
TCCCTCCTGGCCCACTATGCCTCATCCAAACCCCATTGGGAACAGCGGTTTATAAGGCGCTTACACACTTCCGCTCTTTCCTCCGGGAAGCGAGACCGGAAATAGCAAGTGGAAATACCAAAGTGACGGCAGACCGAGATTACCGTGGGTGCCCTTTGTCCTGCCACCCACTCACGGATCGAAAGCCTGAGCTCATTCCGTTGCTGCTCGAACCATGCCCGCCGCCACTGCCTGTGGGAGGTGCACAACTCCGGATACGCTCTCGAAAGCGGGCGCTTGGAGTTGAATCCAAGCCGGCGAGCGATCTGCATCAGCGCGGGAGGCGGGCTCTCTCTTTGAGCATCTTCAAGAGCGCGTTGCAGCTCTTCTCTTTTCAGAAGGGACTGCTGTCTATGCTTCAGAGTGATCGCCTGACAGAGTTCCGGGTATCGCCTAATAGGCCCTGAATTTTTGTATCCCAGACTGGACGCGATTTCGCTAAGCGACTGTTGACATTCTTTAGCCAAGTGAGCGCGGAGAATGTCTTCCAGGCGGTTGCCTTCAGATGACATAAAGAGTGGTCTGGCGACACTCACGGCTTTACCGGAGTCACGCCTACGAGCGACAATCTTTTTGCAGAGTTCCGGCTCGCGTTGCCTGAGTGTCTGCGAGCACCGGAATCCCAAACGGCGGGCAATTTCGGCGACACTTGGAGGCGGGTTTTCATGCAAATATACGGCCAGGATGCTGCGAAGATCATTTCGTGGGATCGCGGGCTCCGTCAAGCTGTTACTCCGGTTACCCCTGCGGCCATTTCTCTGCATTCGACGGCGCTCTGGACCTCGCCATTCTTGTGGCACTTCCGTGAATAGCATGAATAGGGGGATCCGGAGCGCATAGCACAGACGGCATAGTTGATCGAGTCTCGGTTTGCAGGAGTCAGAGACCCAATGCCCGAAAGCGCAACCCGCAGCACCGGCAAGGTTTGCCAAGTATCGCTTGGTTGCACCTTCTGCTTGATTCAAACAGCGTTGCAGATTCACAATCAGCTGCACTTGAGGATTAATTGTGAGTAACTTTGGCATGGCCGCGAGAAGTTGGCCAACAGATGCCGAACTCCACAGCTTGTAATCCAGCTCATCGGGGGAAAGCGTGGCTGGCGGCAACTCAAAACTACCGAGCCATTGCGAACAGATCGAGCAGTAACCCAAGCGTGCGCGAGCCCTGAGTGGAGTAAACTGTGAATGGCAATGCGGACAGTGGTTTACCAGCTCGGATCTGTGAATCGGAGAGACCGTAACAGCGCGAACTCCCCAAAGTAAAGGGCTATATACCGGCGCTCCTTCTGTTCGCCATTGTTCCAAACAACCAGAACACCACGCCTCCGTCTTTCGAAAAGTGTCATGCTTTGAATACTCCCCTCCAAAGCTTGTAGCGTTAGCAGACGAAGATCGTTCCGTCCTGTAGCTGTCTCAAAGCTATCGACGAGGATTTCTGAACCTTGCCCAAGCCCGTTCCCTGGATAGGTGTAGTGCATGTTGGGGTGGAACACCGGGCCGGGGCACATCTGAGAACGCACATAACGGATAAGATGCCATAACGGGACCACATGAGCTTCTGCCAGTCGAATCAAATAGCTGCTGAAGCTTTCGACATAGGGGGTACCAAGCGCACAGGGTGAAGGCGCGTAAAGCAAAATTGGTTCCATCTGGGGTGGCGCCCCCAGATCACAGCGTTCGAAACTAGAGGGCTTGACGGCAGCCATCCGGTTGTCCTGCACCCACGATGTCCCTTCTCGGGTAGCGCTGTCCCGGCCGTCGCGGTGGGTGCTTAGCGTCCGCTTTCGCCGGAGTCCGGATTGCGTGCTTTCGCTCGGGAAATCCGAGACGAAGACGAAGCCGATCCACAGCATCGGCATCCTCGCGGAACTGGGATTCGCCGCGCGCGGCCTCTTCGATCAGCCTGTCGCATTGCACTACCGACAAGGCATGCCTTTCCAGGTGCTTGAGCGTAATTGTCGGGGCAGACTCTCGAATTGCCGTAGAAAGCGCCTTGGCGAGCCAATCCTTGAGAATGCCGACGCAACCGATGCTGCGTTCGTAAAGATATTCCCAAGAGCTGGGAAGGTCCGGCTTCTCCGGCATAGGCATCTGTTCTGCAAATGTCTGAAGTATCTTCGCGAATATGCGACGATCGCCGGCTTTCGCAACATCATATCGCCGGAAATGTATATCGATGCTCCTTCGACTCAATTGATCGCTGAGATCCCGAACGCGAAGCAGTTCATAGGTACCGCACAATACGTGTACGGTGTTGGACCGGTTGGCCAGTGACTTCACTACATTGAATTGATCTTCTAGCCTGCGCCCGGAGGCAAGGGCGAAGAGGTGTTGCGCCTCGTCAATCAGCACCGCCTGCGGTCGCCGATACCGGAGTACCTGCTCGACGGCATAGTGATAGTCTGCGGTCACTCCTCGATCGTTTGGGAATGATGGCATTGTTTGGCCCGTTCTGTCAGCTGAATCCAGCCGGCGCTTGCAATCAGCCAAAGGCTCCTTCATTTCGAGCAGTAGCCGCTTGAAATAGGTCCGCCAACTGAAGCTACTAGATTCCGGTGGCGTAGCTTCCATAGTCACAACCGGCAAGTGCGCGGGGTCTGGTGCTACAGTTGCGAGAGCCTTGGCTGTGAGCAACTGCCGGATCTTTGCAAGTAATGTGGTCTTACCGACGCCGGTAGGACCTGAGACGATAACGAGAGAGTTTGGAGCCGACTCAGTGATGGCTTCCAAAAGGCGATCCTTGGCTTCCAGCAGCAAGGTATGGGCGACCGCGAAATCCTTGAAGTATTGGAGCCGCACCGATGGCGGTTGCGTCAAAAGGCTGTTGCCGGAAATCGTCACCGCGCTCATCAGAAGCGCTCAAACACCTGGCCGTCCGAAACGATTGGTTCTGTAGACTCCAGTGAATCCATCGCTGTCGGCGGTTCCGAGACTTGGCCTCGGCATTCATCCGCATAGGACGTCCGCTCTCTCAATGCGCGAATTTCCCGGCTACGCAATCGCTGCAGCAGTTGCGATTCCTGCAAGTTGATGGACGCGAAAGCATGGGCGAGTTTGCTGGCGTTCAGCCGAAACTGCGCACCGCGATCCCGGTTTTGGGCGCGCAACTCTTTTGAGGCGATGAGCAACTCCTTTTGCGTTCGCCCTTGAAAGGCCCGGTAGTGGTCCGAGTGACATTGAACCCACCGGCCGGCTACGAACGCGTATGCAGTCCCGAGGTCAAACGGATCGTAGCGAACCGGAACCTGTCGACGCTGAATCTTCGGATCATTCATTTCGTCGCACCAGTAGAAAATATAGTTAATTTTGACGCCCCGTCCCGGCGATACCATCGCGGTCCCCTTAGGGGCGCTGGGCAGCGTCGCGATCATGAAGTCGCGATCATAGGGGATCAGCCGATGCAGACGAAAACCGCTGGTTTGAAGTCCACGATTGTAGACTTCCCTCGGGCTCTCTCCGAGAGCCGGATGGATGTTGGTGTCGTAGGTGCTCATAGAGATATTCCCCAAGCCGCTCCATGAATGGCCCGAGCGGCCATACCGCCAACTCTTTTGGGTTTACCGATTTCGTAATCTGACGGACGTTGCGCGTATTCTGAGTATTCCCGAGTAGATTGTAGATAAATTGCGTATTGGTGGTGCCGAACGCGCGTTCGATTAGTGAACCGAAGCGGGCCTTCGCCGGTGGGCGAGCTTTCTTGGTGCATTCGTACCGCGCCAGGAGTGCCTCAAAATATGTGCTGCGGAATTCAGGCCCCCAGTCAACGACCAGACACTGTGGGAAGCGGTTGTGGCGGCGGACACACTCCCGTAACAACATCATGCAGGCACGATAGCTCGGCTCCTCGAAATCGACATGGACGGCCAGGATGCGGCGTGAGAATGCATCGATCATCATCGTCATCCATGGCCGGCCAAAGTTGTGTGTACCTGCTGTATCGGTTAGTTCGATATCCAGCTGAGTGTGGTCGGCGTGGCATATTTCAAACGGCCGGTCGCCATGGCGCGGTGTTTTCAGATCCAATTCCATGTGGAATGGCCGATGCCGATAGGCGGCACGAGGCCCTTGCCTTTTTAGGGTTTGCTTGAATTTATTGCTGTTCCGCACGGCCAGACAGAAGCTCGTGTAACTGGGAGCCGGAACCGCTTGTCGCTTACAAGCCTCCTTTAAGACCGCCCAACATGCGATCCTGCTCTTCCGTTTGACGCTCTCGTACTCGGCTTCGATGACCTCGTTCATGAGTCGCAGGGCTTCTTCGGGCAATCGCCGGGTGGAATTTCCACGCTCGCTGGTTCGTGGTAAGAGCCCGATATACCCGGCGCCCCATTGGGAATCCGCGGTGCGATATCGCGAAATCCAGCGCCGCAATGTCCGCGCCGATATCCGTTCCTCCTCCATTGGAGGGCGGTCCGAGAGGTGGCGTCGAACGATGTCGGCCCGGTGGTTAGCCACTCTAAGGTCGTCTTCGCTCGCACGAAGTAATTCGCCGGAGACTTTCTGGCGCTCTTCGCAATCGGCATGCGGATGGGCAATGCGGCCTTCTTTTGCGAGCGATTCCACTGCCAGGTGGGATAACTCCACTAAGCTCCGGTCTCTGCCGAGCAGAGAAACCATAGTGCTTCCCACATTGACAACCTGCCAGAGGCGTTCGTCCCACATTAGGACCGCGCCCGTAAGGAAGTTTTGCACGGGCACGGAAGGAGGGTATCCGCCTGTCCGATGGTCCGGAGTTTTTCCAGGGGCTATGGATGCATCGCGGTCTCGGAAAACGCGGACGGTGGCAGGTTCAGCCAGCGGCTCGGCATAGAGATCCACATAAAGATGCCCAGCAGCGATCAGGAGATAGATGTCGTCGGGGGTGGCAAACTCCGCGGTCCGCTCGATAAGCTCGGCCAATAATATCGCCGGCAGGGCACGCACGTAAGCCAGAAGTCTTTCACGCGTTCCAGCGGGAATAGTGCCCGGATCGGCATGTAGGTAGTCGTGGATAAACAGGAGATTGCGTTGTAGACGCCAATGGATCTCCTTCGCGGAGCGGACTCGATAGAACAACCCAAACTTGGTCGCGTAAGCTTCTCCGGGAGGGCAACGCCAGATACCTCCCTCCCGCCGATAACGGTTCGGGTTGTGCTCGGTAAGACGCTCCAGGTCCTCTTCTGTCTTCCACTCCTCCCAGCCTGCTCCGCCTTGGCGGAGAACGAAAAAATCGGGAGTGTGATGAATGACCAGACGCCTCCCGTTGGCACTGTTGTAATCCAGGGTAATCGCTGGCGGCTGATCGTAGAACTCCAAAGTAAGCGGATCGTACTCCATCTCGTGGATTGCTGCCAATTCGACACGATGGCTTTCAAACTGGATGGACACGCCCATTTTTGGGCTCGGGTAAAACCCGCTCACGTTAGAGCGGCCGCCGCCCACTCGGCGCGAAGGTTCCGAAGAGCGCACACGATTGATCAGCATTCGCGCTTGTTCGCTAAGATTCAGCCGGTGGCACCAACTGGTCAACTCGCTTTCATTGAGCATAGAAATTAAATCCACCGACGGTACTCACCTGTGCACCTTCGAATCCTGACGTTTGAGCGCATCTACGTAACGCGCGCCTGCCTCATTGATCAACTCCTCCAATCGCCGGCCATTCCGAATCGCTGCGCGCACCTCCGGCACCAACCTCTCCGGTACGTAGATGGAGAATCGCCGCTTCCCTCGCCGTCCATATAGCGCATAGCTGCTATGGCCCTTGCCGGAAGCGCAGGTCGGGCAATTCGGACGAATACAGGAACCCTTTCGCAATGACAGAGAGCCTACAGCAACCGGCCACAGATCACGGATCACTCCTGCGAACCAGCGCCGGACGTCTTCAGTGCATTCGGCCTTGCCCATGTATATGTGATAGTGTACATGTATACGCAACAATCTACAAGCAATTTGTCTTGGAAATTTTCCTCGCCCTGTGAGCAGACGTAAGCAGTGGTAAATTCGTTTTGTTCGCGGGCAAAATGTGCCCCGGGCCGCACTTCCTGCCGGCGGTTCATTCCAGATCCAGAGCGAACAAGATCACTTCTTGAATGTTTATTATTTGATCAAGCCTGTGCCGTGCTTGCGGCCAGCGGGTATGTATTGGCGCTCGCGACGGAATACTCGATTGCGTCGTAGCCTTTTAACCGCCGCTCGTACATCCTGGCCAGCATTGGCACGTTCGGGTCAACATAGTCGTACACCTGCACGAGATGCTTATTGTCGTGGAGCCGATGCAATCGTCCCACGTACTGCTGCAGCGTACCTTTCCAGGAAACCGGCATCGCCAAAAATAGGGTATCGAGCCGCGCATCGTCGAAGCCTTCGCCAATGTAGCTGCCGGTCGCGATGATCGCGCGGCTCTCGGTTTCAGGGGCGGTAGCCAGTGCCTCTGCCGTTGCTCGGCGCTGCTTCTTGCCCATGCCGCCCTTGAGCACAAAAATGTGGTTGGCAAATCCTTCCACCGCAGCTGCAAAGAACTCAAGGTGCTCTTTGCGCCCGGTGAGCAGCAGTGGCGACCGGCCTTCCTTCAATGCAATCCTGAGATCGGCCGCGATCAAAGAGTTCCGCGCCGAATCGTTCACCAATGCGGCGTAGACATCCTGAATCGCCAGATCTACCATCCCGGCCGGCATTCGGAAATCCGTATGCCGCGGGATCACCTTGTGCTCGAAAGGCGTGGTTTCGGTCATCGTCCGCGCACTCATGTTGAACCGGATCGGACCACATTGCATATAGATGATCGGATGATGGCCATCTTTTCGCGCCGGCGTCGCGGTCAGGCCTACTACGTATTTTGCCTTCACCTGCTTCATCACCTGCTCGAAAGTAAAAGCCGAGATGTGGTGGCATTCATCCACGACCACCTGCCCGTATTCGGCAACAAAATCTTTCACTTCGTCTTTCCGGTGGAGACTTTGAATCACCGCGACATCGATGAGGCCGGTTCTATTCGATTTGCCGCCGCCAATCTGCCCGATCGAGTTCGCCGGCAATCCGAGAAACATCGCTAACCGCTCGTGCCATTGATCGAGCAACTGTTGGCGGTGCACCAAAACCAGCGTGTTTACCTTCCGTTTTGCGATCAGCCAGGCGGCAACGGCCGTCTTGCCGAAAGCCGTGGGCGCGCATAGGATTCCATCGTCGTGGTCGCCGATAAGGCCGACAGCTTCCTCCTGATATGAGCGCAGGCGACCCTGAAAGTTCGCTTCAATCGGTGTTCCGGCATAGCGTTCGTCACGAATATCGGCTTCGATCATGTGGTCCACAAGTAAGGCCGTGACCTCTGCCAGGCAACCACGAGGCAGGGCAATATGTTGGGCAAAATCCTGACCGCAGGAAATAATTCGGGGTTTGCCAAACGTGGAAAGCCGCATCGCCTGCGCTTTGTAGAACTCGGGATTCTGGAACGCGGCCAGACGCAACAGCCGATTCAGCATCGCAGGCGGCAAGGTCTTCTTCTCGATATAAAGAAGATTCGATCGCACAATCTCGACGCGTTCGGGAAGCGGTCCTTCTATGGGCTTCGGCGTCCGCCGCTTGGAAGGAGGAAGGGTCCACGGCTCGGCCTCATCGTCCTCATCCGCCAGACTGATCCTAACTCCGATGACACTGCCTGTATGCAGGGCCTCCCGGACGAGAGCCTCCACGCAATCGGGCGCCATCTTCTGTAAGTCCGAGAGGAACTCCCATTGATCGGGATACGGCCGGAAATGCGAATCGAGGAATAGGCTGTTATCGTTTTGGCGCGGCATCCATTGCAGCGGCAGGGCGATGAGATTCCCGAAACCGCCATTGGGCATCGTGTCCTGGTTCGGGAAGAAGCGGTCGTATGAGTCCATCCCGAGCTGGTGGCGCCGATCCATGGTTCTGGTGAGAATCAGGCTCCCGAGTTTTCGCGCCATTGCCGCCGGGATAGCTCGCTCGAAGAAAATCCAGACATGGCCGCCATTGCCGGAGCGTGACCGTTCGAGGGCCGCCGATACGTCCAGCTCACGGCATGTTTCCAAGAATGCCGCGGCGTCATCCTGCCAGCTTTTCTTGTCAAAATCGGCAGCCAGAAAACAGCAGGTTTCATCCAAAAGCAGAGGATAAATACCGATCGTCTGCTTGCCTTCCAAATGCTGTCGCAGTACTTCGTCAGTTAGAGGCAGGAGCTTCCTGGTCTTCTTATCAACCTTCTTTCGAAGTGCCGCATCTGCAGAAAGAACCGCCTTCCAGTCGCGGATCGAGGCCGGGACATAACCCCACTCGCCGCTTTTGAAACGCATGCGCACGGCGTAAACATCTTCCCGCCCTCGGAACAGGCTATGAAACAATGCGATCTTTGCATCTTTGCGCGAGCGCTCGTTGACGCCGGCACGCACGCCATCGGGCTTCGCTGGAACTGGCGAGCCACTCTTCGGCTGAGCCGGTATCGTGATTCCGTTCACAACGAGGAGCCGGCGAAGCTCGTCGTTCTCCTCCTTCAGGCGCCGATAGTTGGCGAGGATGGTCCCGAGTTGGTTGGTCTCAGAATTCCGCTCGCCCATGCACAGCCTCAGCTCTGTCTTCCTTCATCCTTCTTCATCATGCGCGCAAAGAAATCTTCCACGACCTTGAATACCGCGTCCATGTCTCCCTTGATCTGGCATTCCTCAGCCAGCCTCAAGAAGCGCCTCTCCCAATCCCGCGGCGGTTCCACGAGCGCCAGTGGCAACTCGTGGGTTCGCCTCCGCTCGAATGTAAGACGCACGGCATCCGCCACGCGCGTCCGATTGATCCTGCCGGATCCGATCAAGAGCGCGATATCTACGAGGTCCTTCACGCGGCTGTTGGTGGAACTCCTTGGCAGCGTATAGGCGTGGAGTTTCTCGGCAATCTGCTGCTCTCGCGAAATCGTCTGAACCTGGGGAGCGGCGATGCCCGCGAAACTCAGCCAGTCCCGGCAATCGATCGTCTCGACCGGCTGAAGTATCGCATCGCCGATCCCGGCGTCCAGATGAAAACGCGCGAAGATCCTGCCGTCCATCCGAGTCTCGACGGGAAACCTGGCGCCACCGTAAGGCGCTGCATCCAAATCCAGCATTGACGGACCGATGGTGTACTCAAACCAGTCTCCAAGGCTGAGGCGGACAGCATCCTGGAGCATATCCCGAACGATCTGGTTCGCATCGGCTTCCGTTGCGGCTGTTACTCTTTGTACCGTCAGGTCGATATCGACGGTTGCGCGCGCAGTCCTGAAGCGAAGTTCCAAAGCGTAGCCACCCTTCAGCACCCAGGGAGCGGGGTCGATTCGAAATAATCGCGCAAGCAGGCGGTCAAATGCCACCTGACGCCGGAGACGATTTACCTGAATCAGCTCGGTCTCGGCAGCCGTGTTCAGGCGGACTTCAAGGGCTCTGCGGAATGCCTCCGCCGATCCATATTCCCGCGGCACTATGCGACCTGCCGCAGAAGATCTTGAAATATCCTTTGGGCGGGAGCGCTCAGCTTCACATGTTTGACTTCCGATCGGGTGATCAATCCACGGTGGAGAGCTTGCCGCAGTGCCTGGCGAAGAAATGTGCGCTCGACGCTATCGGCCTCGGTCAGATCGAGAATGGTCCGCAGAGGCCGGGTGTACTCAAATCCTTGCGCTGTCTGGACATCGTCGCTCGCGAGATCCGCGTAGTGAAGCACCAGGATGGCGGGAACCTCGCTATTCCGGCGGAAATGCGTGGGAACCGTCATGTGCAGCTTGGCCGGGTTCAGATCCGACAGTTCGTACAGGCTCAGGGCGGTTTGGTGACTGTAGACTCCTTCGATCGCTTCCTCCCGATTTTTCGACCACTGCGCCCACTTCACCAGGTCAGGATGTTCCGCTGTCGGGAAGAGGGCGAGCCGGTAGATCCCGCGATGTTCGCGAATCCAGTTTCCAACCTGCACATGGTAAGGATGGGTGTTCTCGGCGAAACCGGCAGCCTTCGCCTGCTTGGCCGTAAAGAATCCTTGCTGGCCTTCCGCGATCTCGAAGAGACGCCGTTGCGCGTCCCGGTGATTCCGTGACATAACACAATCCTACAATTTAAGCCATAGTTTATGCAACTCCGCCGGCGCGGCAAGGATATGCGGCTCGCTCCCCCAAAAATCACGCTTCTCCCGAGCCGATTCGCGCTCGGATGGTGCCGTTTTCGCGGCAAAGTTATGGTCCCAAACCGGCAGTTCATGGGCTAAGTCGATTGCAGATTGTACCGGCGGCCAGTTTATGGTTTCTTTTTGTACTCCCGGCCAATTTACGACTTAATGGTCGGCGGATTGGCGGGGCGAGTCGTCTTGAAAACGAAGCCTGGATGGCGTTCCTTCTGGCCAATTTATGCTGTTGCTCGCGGCCACGTTACGGTCAAAGTGACACATTCCCCGCCTCAGCGTACCCGATTCTTCGTTTCTCATATCGAACTTCCTTATGTAGCTATTGTCGAAATCGAACCACGATTTTCATGCCGGCGAACGGATCGTCTTGTCCCGGTGTCGGGCCGAATCGTCACACCGATCCCCTCATACGCGATCGCAGCGCTGCTGAAGCGCTCGCAGCCAGGCTTCGAAATCCTGTACATGGGGGAGACGACCGCGATAGCCAAGCGCCTTTCTGCTCGCCACCGGATCTCGCCGGATTTCGCGCCGTGTGGTCTGAGCATAGCCGCGCAGGAACTGCGCCAGTGCGCCCGGGGGCCGGAAGATGTAGCTCGCGTGTCCAGCCAGCGGGATCTCGGCGACAACCGCATCGCCGAACACAAACAAATATTCGTTTCGAAACAGATAAATCTGTTGAGATTGTAAGGCGAGTTCCCGGTAATAGCGCTCCTCGTAATCCGGCTCCCAATTGATAAGGCGGCTATCGACAGGGCCGGGCATGCCGCGCGCAAGACACCATCGCGCGGCATCCTGT
>JBOGMI010000705.1:0-1233 GCA_050746645.1 Bryobacteraceae bacterium
GCGTGCCGCCCCAAAGCGCCGCGCAAAAAGCCCAAACGATCATGGGTATCGAGACCGATCTTGCCAAAGCCTCTCTGAGCGTGACCAAGCGCCGCAACCCCAAACTGCTGGTCCATGTCATGCCGAATACTCAGCTTGCGAAGCTCGCGCCGCTGTTCAACTTCAACGAGTTTTTCACCCGCATGGACGCGCCTTCGTTCAGCAGCTTGAACGTCGCCGTGCCGGATTTTATGGCGGCTTTCGGCAAACTGCTCGCCGCTGAGCCGCTCAGCGGCCTCAAAGCCTATCTGGCCTGGCACTACATCAGCCAAAACGCGCATCTGCTGGGTAAGCCGCTCGTAGACGCAAACTTCGCCTTCTATGGCCGCACACTCACCGGGGCCAAGCAGCTAAAACCGCGCTGGAAACGCTGCGTACAGGCGACCGACGGGGAATTGGGGTTCGATCTCGGCCGCGAGTTTGTCGCCAGGAGCTTCGGCAAGCAAGGCAAAGAGCAAACGCTGGCCATGGTCCACCGGATCGAAACCGAAATGGGGAAGGATATCGAGTCGCTCACTTGGATGAGCCCCCAGACCAAGAAAATGGCGCTCGTCAAACTGCACGCGGTGGTGAACAAGATCGGATACCCCAACAAATGGCGCGACTATTCGAGCGTCATGATTCGCCCGGACGATTACTTCGGCGATACCCAGCGGGCCAATATATTTGAGAGCCGTCGCGAACTGAAGAAAATCGGCAAGCCCGTAGACCGCCAGGAATGGTTCATGACTCCGCCCACGGTGAATGCCTATTACGACCCGCAGCAGAACAACATTAATTTCCCGGCCGGAATTCTGCAGCCGCCGTTTTTCTCCAGCGCCGCGGCCGATCCGGTGAACTACGGGGCCGCCGGAGCAGTCATCGGCCACGAGCTGACGCATGCCTTCGATGATGAAGGCCGTCAATTTGATGCTAACGGAAATCTAAAGGATTGGTGGACCAAAGCCGACGCCACACGCTTTAACAAATTGGCCCAGTGTTTCGTGAACGAATACTCGGCCTTCAGCCCCGTGCCGGGCGTGCACCTGAACGGCAAACTCACACTGGGCGAGAACACCGCCGACAACGGCGGCGTCCGGCTTGCCTATATGGCGCTAATGGCCGATCTGGCACAAAAGGAAATTCCGGTGGAGAAAAAAACCGACGGATTCACCCAAGCGCAGCAGTTTTTCCTGGCTTATGCGCAGATCTGGT
>JBOGMI010000706.1:0-5090 GCA_050746645.1 Bryobacteraceae bacterium
TCGCCTCCTGCGCCGTGCTATCCTCATCGCCGTGAGCGCGCCCGGACACTCGCAGATCGCCTTGCTGTTCGACCTCGACGGAGTGCTGGTGCATTCGATGCCGCTGCACACCGAAGCCTGGCGGCAATACCTGGCGAGCCTGGGCATCGAAGTTGAGCATCTCGAGCGCAGCATGCACGGCAAGCGCAATCCGGAGCTGGTCCGGGAATGGTTCGGCGGCGCTCTCGCTGAAGATGCCGTGCTGCGGCATGGCGCTGCCAAGGAGCAGTTGTTCCGGGACCTGATGCTGGCGGCGGACCCGGCGGTGTTCCGCGTTCCTGGCCTGCTGGAATTTCTGGAACGGCACCAAGAGATGCCCAAAGCGATCGGTTCCAACGCCGAACTCGCCAATATTGATTTCATCCTCGACCATTTGGGTTTGCGCCGCTTTTTTCAGGCCGTCGTGCATGGGCACGAAGTGACGCGCCCCAAGCCGTTCCCGGATATTTATCTCAAGGCTGCCGACCGCTTGGGCTACCCTCCCGCGGATTGCATCGTGTTTGAAGATTCTCCCACCGGCGTCGAGGCAGCGCGCGCGGCCGGCATGCGCGTGGTCGGAGTCGAGACCACGCCCACGGATTTTCACACCGACTTGCGCATTGCAGACTTCCGCGATCCCCAACTGGAATCCTGGCTGCAGGCTCAGGTTGGAAATCAGGAGCTTACCGCGAATCATGTTTAACGGCATCGAACACTTCGCCATCGCCTCGGCGGATCCCAAGGGTTTGGCCGCCTGGTACACCTCGAACCTGGAGTTTCGGCTCGTCTTCGAATACGGCGGCAATTATTTCGTACAGGCCGCCAATGGCTCTCTGATCGAGATCATTCCCGCCGAGGGCGCGCGCGCTGAAGGCAACATGCGCACCCCTGGCATGCGCCACATTGCCATCTCCGTCCAGAATTTCGATGCTGCTTACCAGCATCTGAAAGCTCGTGGAATCCAATTTGCCGGCGAGCCGTATACCAATCAGGGCAACCGCCTGGTGTTTTTCAAAGACGCCGACGGCAACCTGCTCCATCTGATCGAACGCGAAAGGCCGCTCTTCTAGCCGGCCGCATGCTGCGACGGGCGTTCGCTTGCTGAACCAAACTTTTCGCGCCTTCCGCTACCGCGATTTCCGCATCATGTGGCTGGGCGCCTGCACCTCCACGACCGGAACCTGGATGCAGATTCTGGCGCAAAGCTGGCTGGTCTATCAGCTTTCCGATTCATCGCTGTATCTCGGCCTCGACGCCTTTTTCGCACAGATTCCCATCTTCTTGTTCTCCATGTTCGGCGGTGTGTTTGCCGACCGCCAGAGCCGCCGCAAGCTGCTCATCATTTCACAATTCATCCAGATGGGTTCGGCGTTCCTGCTGGCCGCGCTCGATGCCGCCGGGGTCGTGCGCGTGTGGCAGATATGGTGCCTGTCGTTTACCGTAGGCTTGGCGCAATCGTTCGGAGGACCGGCCTATTCCGCTCTGATCCCCACGCTGGTGGGCAAAGATGAGATTCAGAACGCCATCGCGCTGAACTCGATACAGTTCAACGTTGCACGCGTGCTGGGCCCGGCGCTCGGTGGCATCGCTTTGAGCAAGCTGGGCGCGTCGTGGTGCTTTGGCCTCAACGGCCTTTCGTTCATTGCCGTGATTGCGTCTCTGCTGGCGATTCGACCGCCCTTCGTGCCGCAAAAAACCAACGAATCGGTGATCGCCAGCATACGCGAGGCCATCAGCTTCCTGCGCAAGCGCGAAGGCATGAGCGGCTTGGTCGTGCTGGCTTTCTTTTCCACCCTGCTGTCTTATCCGCTGATCACTTTTCTTCCGGTCATGGCGCGCGACGTTTTCCATGGCGGCTCGAATATCTTCACGCTGTTCCTTTGTTTATCGGGCGTCGGCTCGATCGCCGGGGCGCTGGTGGTGGCGGCCGAACGCGGCGAGAGCGGCCAGGGGCGCAAATCGCTGCTCATTATGATCGGGCTGGGATGTCTGATGGGCGGTTTCGGATTCTCGCGTAGCATTGCCCTCAGCTCGGTTCTGCTGTTTGGCTCGGGCGCGGCGCTGCTCGCGGTATTCGCCTTTAACTCATCGCTCATCCAATTGCGCGTAAGCGACTCCATGCGGGGCCGCGTCATGAGCGTTTACAACGTCGCGTTTCGCGGAGGTATGCCGGTCGGTAGTCTGATCTCGGGTGGACTGATCGGTGTCAGCTCCGCTCCCATCGTCATGGCGGCGAACGGCGCCGCGATGATTGTGCTGGCGCTCTTTTTCCTTCTACTGCGGCGCGATGTGACCAGGCTATAACGGCTGACGATCACCCGTGGTGCGAGTGGAGCTTGACAGGCAGGACCCGCGCATACTGTTCGAAATCGCTGTCCGTCGTAAAGACCGACCATTGGCGGTCAAGGGCAACTGCGCATATCAGGCTATCGATGGGGCTGGCGGCAATTCCTTTTGAGCGGAATTGATCGCACGCGTTTGCCGCTGATTCGTAATCTGAGGTGCTGATCGGTTCATCCGGAAAGGCTCGAAGCTGAATTCGAAGCCTTTGGTACTGCTCGGGGACTTTGATTCCGGATAATAGTTCCTGCCGCACTGCGCCAATAATGCGGGCGCGGCCCTCCCTTATCAGATCGCTGAGGCCGTGAACAAGAGCGCGGTCGCCTGAACTCAATTCGCGCGCTTTTCGCCCCAGAGCAAGCGACCACACCGAAGTATCGACCAGTGCGTTCACCCTCGTTTGCGGCGGCGCTCTCGTTTGTAATCATAGGCCGGATCGTAGTCGATGGTTCCAAAAAGAGAGAAAATACGCTGCTGCTTTCGGTGCTGGATATATTCATCGAGCGCGGCTGTCACTGTCTCCTTTTTCGTGCGATGGTGGCCCAACGTTCGCGCCTCTTCAATAAGGCGGTCGTCGATGGCGAGGTTTGTCGGCATCATTCCTCTCGCTTTGAACACAATTATACACAGAGGAATGTGTGAACCGATATAGCTAAATTGCAAGTGCCGGCTTCCGTTATGGTTGTGCTCTGGAAGCGCTCCGGACGGAATAGCCTTAAATCCGCGGGTCCGGATTCGTTGGATAGCATGAAAAGCGGCATGATTCATGTGATTCTTCCGGTCGGCCTGCTGCAATGCAATTGCTCTATTTTTGGCGACGAGCAGACCTTGGAGGCGATTGTGATTGACCCGGGAGACGAGATCGACCGCATCGTGGTCACACTGGAATCGCGCTCTCTCAAAGTCAAAGCCATTGTGGTCACGCATGCTCACATCGATCACGTGGCCGGAGCCCATAAGCTGCGAGCACTCACCGGCGCGCCGGTTTATCTCAACCAACGCGACCGTGAACTGCTCGCGGCGCTCGATTGGCAGGCGCGCTGGCTGGGAGTGGAAACGCCTCCGCAGACCGAAGTGGATGCCGCGGCCAGCGAGGGAACGGTTCTACAACTCGGACTCGCCGATTTTCAGGTGCTGGAAACGCCGGGCCACACGCAGGGGAGTATTTCGGTCTATATCCCCCAAGAGCGGAAGATTGTTGCCGGCGATACGCTGTTTCGCAATTCCATCGGGCGCACCGATCTTCCCGGAGGAGACGCGCGCCAGATTCTTTCCTCTATTAAGACCCGCTTGTTCGAGTTGCCCGACGAAACGGTTGTCTTTCCGGGCCACGGGCCCGCCACCACCATCGGAGAAGAAAAGGCCGCGAATCCGTTTTTACGGGCGTTGTAGCCTGCTTGCCCCACAGTACTGGGGCCAGGGAAATCCTATCCCGCAGAGTTAAGCTGTTGCCTCTTCATTGCCGCACGCGGCTGCGGAAAACCTTAGTCACGATTAGTACTACCAGGCCTTTATGAATAAGCAGAACTCGGCTATACTCGCAGACACGTAAGCGCCCTGTGTGTAAGACAGGGCGCTGAGTCTAAGAAAGGAGCCCACAACTGTGAAAATCAAAACCAACGTAAAAGCTGGCCAGGCTGTTTGGGGCGCGTAGTCTGCTTATCGGCCCAAAGGCCGGTTTTTTGAAGCAGTGGGCCGCGTAGCTCTAAGCAAGCGCGCGGCCCTTTTCTTATATCCTACATTTCTTTAGTGGTTATGTCGCAGCGGCGTTTCTTCGTTCCCGAAGTAATCCAAACCTCCAACCTGGACTGCGGGCCGGCGGCGTTGAAGTGCCTGCTGGAGGGTTTTGGGCGGCATGTCAGCTATGGGCGATTACGCGAGGCTTGCCAGACCGGCATCGATGGAACCTCGATCGATGCCATCGAAGCAGTGGCAAACCGGCTTGGGCTGGCTGCCGAGCAGGTGATGCTTCCCGCGGAGGACCTGTTCCTTCCCGAAGCGGGCGCCTTGCCCGCGCTGGTCGTGGTGAAGCTTCCGATCGGGCTGACGCACTTCGTGGTGGTGTGGCGGCGCCACGGAAGATTTTTACAAGTGATGGACCCGGCGTGCGGGCGCCGCTGGGTGGGGATCTCCGCATTCACTCGCGAAATTTACCGGCACACGATAGCGGTTGCCCCGGAGGACTGGCGGGAATTTGCCGCCTCCGAGGATTTTCAAAGGCTTCTGCGCGCGCGGCTCGGAAAGGCTGGGCTGCGAGAAGCAGAGATCCGCCGCTTAATCAAAGAAGCTCTCGACGACCCAGGCTGGCGCGGCTTGGCCGCGCTGGATGCGAGGGGCCGGGAGCATGGGACCGTGCGGCCGACGGCAGAGCCGGGCCAACTGCTGATGCAGGGCGCGGTGCTGTTGCGTGTGCGCGGGCTGGAGCCGCAGGTCGACGCCGCCGCGCTGCCGCCGGAATTGGCCGCGGCGCTTACCGAACCGCCCGCGCGCCCTTTCCGCGAGATACTTGGCGCGGCGGTGCGCAATCGATTGTTGCTTCCCTCGCTGCTGCTCCTTGCGGGCACGGTTGCCGCCGGGATGGTCGCGGTCGAGGCGCTGCTGCTCAAAGGCTTGTTCGGAAATGCTTCCGCTTCGACTCTGGCGGCAATCGCGGGTATCCTGCTGCTGCTCTTGCTTCTGGAAGTTCCGGCATTTGCAGGCTCGCTGCATTTGGGGCGGCTAAGCGAAATATT
>JBOGMI010000707.1:0-2941 GCA_050746645.1 Bryobacteraceae bacterium
GCACTCGCCTGTATCACTCTTGCCGTAGGCATCGGCATCAGCGCCGCGATGTTTGCCGTCCTCCAAACCACTCTGCTGCGGCCTATTCCCTATGCTCACCCGGACCGGCTGGTGGTCTTGCATGCCAGAAACAAGCAGCACAGCAAAACGGATATCGGCATACCGTATCCGGAATTGAAGCGCTGGTTCGAGCGCGACGCCGACTTGCGGCAAATCGCGTACTACCACGACTTCCCCAGTCCACTCGATGAAGGAACCAGCACGCAACTAATCCTTCGGGTCTATATGAGCGCAGATCTCTTCAAGCTTCTCGGCGTCCAGCCGATTCTCGGCCGCGGTTTTACCAAAGCCGAGCAGCAACCCGGGCACAACTATGAAGCCGTGCTGCCGGAGCAACTCTGGCGCGAGAAATTCCACGCCGATCCGTCGATTATCGGCCGTACTATCCGCCTCGGCGGCCAGCCGTACACAGTGGTCGGCGTCATGCCGCGGAAATTTGCCTTTCCGATCAATCAGCGAAAAATCAGTAAGGTGTGGGTGCCGGAGGAGTTGACCAAGGATCTCGTAAGCGGTTCCGGCAATATTGCGATGACCCCGATCGTCCGCCTGCGCTCCGGCGTAAGCATATCCACAGCGGCGCGCAATCTGAGCGCGATTCAGCAGACGCTCCACAAAGAAGATCCCAAAAAATATGCCGCAGATCGGGTGCAGTTTCAGAGCTTGCGGGATTCGCTGACCAAAGATTCCCGACCGGCTCTTCTGGCGCTCGCCGCCGCGGTCGGCCTGGTCTGGCTTATTGCTTCAACGAATGTCGCCGCGCTGATGCTCACGCGCGTACACGGCCGCCGTCAGGAACTCGCCATCCGCAGCGCCCTAGGCGCCGGCACATTTCGCATTCTGGTCCAACTCCTCACCGAAAGCCTGTTCTTATGCGTGATTGCCTGCCTGTTTGGCGTCGCGCTCTGCGCGGCAGCGCTGAAGTTATTTGGACATACACTCCAGACATACGCGGCAAGCTTTCATTTCTCGCCCGATATGCTGTTGCTCCTCATTGGTGCAACAGTGCTCTCGGCCATTCTTGTCACAGTGCCGCCGGTCCTTCATGTTGCTGCTTCTTCTATCGTGCAAGGGCTGCACGAATCCTCCTCGCGCAGCGGCATGAGCCGCCGCCAGAACCGCGCCCGGGATCTGTTCGTCATAGTGCAGGTCGCGCTCTCGGTTTTGCTGCTTGTTTCGACCGGCATGATGCTGCGCTCGCTCTACAATCTGCGCAATGTCCCGCTTGGCTTTCAACCGAGCCATGTAGTGACGGCGTCGTTCTTCATTCCGAAGAAGGAATACACAAACCAAAACGTCGTTCCGACTCTGTACGTACCGCTCCTTCGGCGCCTCCGAGCCGTTCCCGGAGTTGAGGGTGCCGCCATCTCGTCAATACTCCCCGTTAATCCGGAGTTCCGCATCGGAACCGGCTTTACTTTCCCCGGCCGCCCCAAGCCGAATCCGGCGAATGAGCCTCACGGCACGCTTCGTATCGTCAGCCCCGATCTATATTCGCTGCTCGAAATTCCCGTCGTGCATGGGCGCGCGGTGACGCTTGGCGACACTGCCGCAAGCGCACCGGTTGCCGTTGTAAACCAGACGCTTGTTCGCCGCTATTTCCCGCACCAAAACCCGATCGGTCATCGGATCCAATTCGGCTCCCACAATCTCTTCACCATTGTGGGCGTTGTCGCCGATGTCCATCAAACGACACTCAACCAGCCCACGGTTCCCGAAATCGACCTCTCTTATCTCCAAAGGACCCCAAAGCAAGGATTCCCAGGCCTCCTCCGCATGTTCATGCAGTTGGCTGTGCGCACGGAGCAGAATCCCAAGACAATCATTCCCCAAGTGCGCAGCATCCTGCACAGCATCAATCCCGATCTCGCGCTCAATTCTTTCGTAACCATGCAACAGCAAGTAGACGATTCTTTCGGCAACCAAACGCTCGCCGGACGCCTGCTGATGCTCTTCGCTGCGATCGCGCTGTTGATCGCGGGAGCCGGCTTATACAGCTTGCTGGCCTATTCGGTCAGCCAGCGCCGCCACGAAATCGGCATCCGCATCGCTCTCGGCGCGCAGCGCGGGCAGGTGCTGCGCATGATCTTCTCACACGCGGTCGCGGTGACGGGAATCGGCATCGTTATCGGCCTCGTCGGCTCCTGGTTCGCCGCACGCACGCTGGAAAGCTTTCTTTATGGCGTCCCGCCGCACGATTGGTCCACGATGCTCGCGGTCGCGGCGATCTTGCTCGCCATCTCCATGCTCGCCGCCTACCTGCCCGCCCGCTCCGCCGCCTCGGTCGATCCCATGATCGCCCTGCGCGCCGAATAAGGGCCACTCCCTCCGCTCGCGCTCAGGGTTCTGTTCGCCTGCTGTACTATCGGGAGGAACGCGCCTATGCCTTGTCCGTATTTCGAGCCGCTGAAACCCGTTCCAAACGCGGAGGTGCGGCTGCCGCTGCTCAGCGAGTTCGACGGCCGGTGCCACGCGGGCGCAGATGCTGCGGCAGTCCCCGAGGCGCTTCGGTTCCGCTGCAATCTGGGCTATTCGCGCGGCCTCTGCCATCGCTTTCCGGACGGCGAGCGGCGTTCCTGCCTGCGCTATCACGTAAGCGGCCGCACGGCTTCGACGCTGCATGTGCTTTGTATCGAAGAGCAGAATTACGCGCCTTCGCGTTGGTATCAAGTGGAATATCCAATCGCCGCAGACCGCTTGGAACCGGAGATCGAAGATGTGAGCGTGCGCGCCCAGGTATTGACGTTCTGCCGCACCTATTTGGAGCGCTTCGGTTAAAAAATGCGCGCCTGCTTTTGCAAGCTGCCGAAGTTTCCGATATTGGCGATCGAAAGCGAGAACAGATACTGATTCTCGTTGCGCAGCCCGAGATTGATCTGCCGGA
>JBOGMI010000708.1:0-3140 GCA_050746645.1 Bryobacteraceae bacterium
AAGCAGCGCGGATAAAGTAAGGAAAGCTCGGATGAATGCCTTGCAATTTCGGCCGCTGGACGCTGGGCTGAAAAACATGAAGCGCCCAGCTAGCCAGGATCGCCGCGGCAATCAAGAGAACTGAGCAGACCACGAGCGCGCCGGCAATGCCGGAGACAATCGCGGCGATCAGCACTGCAACTGCCAGGAGCAGGCCGCGCGGATGCGGATGCGGCAAGCCGAGGAAGACAGGCAACCAGCGCGCGTTGAAACCCCAGACGGTCATGACCAGAAAACCCCAGGCGGAGATCAGGATCAAGTGTCCATCCGCGGGCGCCGGAAGTGTCGGCGTGCTTTCAGCGAACGAGGCGCATAAGCAGACCGCAAGATTCCAGAGCAGCGCGGCGAGAAAAGCGAATGTGGCTGCCACGACCACCCGCATCCATACCTCCATCGGCCTACGCTGTTCGGATGCGGCGGGTTTTGCGCTATGCCGGCGCACCGTCCAAAAGAACAGCAGGAATCCCGCAAGCTGCAGCGCGGCCGAAAGGGGAAGCATGGTCCGCCACTGCCATGCGTAGACGCCGGTGAGCCAGTGCAAGCCGATGCCCAGCGTCCACAAGACCCAGCTCTGCCATCCTCGTTTGATAGCGAATGGCTGGAGGCGGCCCATTTTCGAAAGCGAATAGAAGCCGATTCCGATAATGAAGGTCCCGATCCAGCCGAAGATCTGCGCTTGCCCGTGCGCTTGAATCCAGGCCGTGGAAGGCGCGTGCACGGCGCGATCGGAGCTGATTTGAAGCAGATTCCAAACTCCGAGAAACGTGCCGGGCAGGAGCAGAAATACCAAGCCGGTGCAGATGAAAACGGTTACCAGCCGCTGCAGGGCTCGCTCGCGCGAGACCGCCTCTTGCGTGGTGGGTTTAGCGGGCGAGACTTGCATTCGGCTCTTCTATTTTCACGCTACGACACGGGCGAAGCCACGGACAGTGACCTTGGTCACCGGTTGCCGAGGCCCTGCGGAAGGGAAGCCACTTCGGTTTCCAGTTTCTGGCGGTCGAGGATGGTCACTTCGTGTCCTTTCATTTGAATGAGACCCTCCGCTTGCAGGCGAGCCATGTTCCTCGAAACCAGTTCGCGCACGGTGCCGATGTGGGCGGCGATTTCCTGATGGCTCGCGCCGATTTCGAAGGTGCTTTCGTGCGCAGGCGCTTGGCGCAAGAGCCAGGCGATGAGCCGCTGCCGCAGGCTGGTGAAAGAAAGCTCTTCGATGATGCCGACCAGGCGCCGCAGACGCGAGCCGACCACCTGCAGCAGTTTCAAAGCGACCTGGGGATGTTCCAGGCAGCAGGCACGGAAATCGTTGCGGGAGACGAAAAGTAGCTGCGATTCGTCGACGGCCGCCGCCGATGCTGGATAGACGCCGCCATCGAAGACCGGCAGCTCGGCGATGGAGCTTCCCGCGCCTTCCACGGTCAGCACCTGCTCGCGGCCGCTCGGCGAAATCTTGGAAATGCGAATGCGTCCCGAAGCAACCACATAAAGCCCGGTACACGGCTCGCCTTCGGAAAACAGCAGTTCTCCGGCGCCGATGCGGTGGATGAGGGCGCGGCGCGCAAAGGCCGCCAACTCCGCATCGTCGAGAGCGGAGAATAGTTGTGTCGCTTTGAGCGTGGCAACGATCGCGGGGTTTTTATCCAAAGTCATTTCAACCGGAAGGGCCGCGTAAAGGTGAGCAGGGCCGTTTTCGCTTCTTCCACTCCCATCGCCATTGTGCCTCCAAAATATAGGATCGCGTAAGCCAGCACGACAATGATCAGCAGCGGCTTGGGATGCTCCACGCCGAGGGCGATCTTGATGCCGAAGCCTGCGCCCGCGGCGATCAGCGCCATGGACCAGAGTTTCGCTACGAAATCAACGCCGAGCGGTGTGGCGCCGATGCGTTTGGCGAGCGCCCGGCGCAATAGCGTAAACTCCACCCAGCCGGCAACGCCCGCCGAAGCCGTCAATCCCGCGACTCCCCAACGCGCATTCACCCCGAGCCAGCCCGGCAGCACCAGCGCGGAAAAAAAGCCGAGCGCAGTTGTGATCGCCACGCGGATAATAGCAAAGCGCAGCGGCGTGCGCGTGTCCAGCAGCGCATAAAAAGCCGAAGAATACAAGCGCCCCAGCGAACTGGCCAATAATCCGACCGCCGCACCCGCAAGCACCGCCCAGACAAAGACGGCATCGTTATGGGTGAATTTTCCGCTTTGATAGATCCCGGCGGCGATGACATCGCCGAGCACCAGGAATGCGGCAGCGGAGGGAATGACAAAAAAGGCAATACGCCGCAAGCCTACCGACAAGCGCCGGCGCAGAAAGCCGGCGATTTCTTCCTGGCTCCCCACCGCCCCCGACAGCGACGGAAGCTCCGCGGCCGACACCGACATGCTGAACAGGCCGATCGGCAGCATCGCAAGCGTCTGCCCATAAAAGAGGTACGCCATGGCGCCAATAGGAAGCCAGCTTGCAATGACCGAATCGATGTACGCGCTCACTTGTACGACTCCGCGGCTGACGAAGACGGGGCCGAAATTGCGCACAACCGAGCGCACGTGCTTCGAATGCGTTTCCAGAACCGGACGAAACGCAGGCAGCAGCTTCAGCACGTGCGGCAACTGCACCAGAAACTGGAGCCCGCTTCCGATCACCGAACCCCAAGCCAAATCGAGGGCAAGCTCGCGTTGCCGCAAGCCGCCGAGCAGCAGCATGGTCGCGATCATGGCCGCGTTCCACGCCACCGGCGCCGTATAAGAAAGGAGAAAGCGGCGATGGCTGTTCAGCACGCCCAGGCACCAGGCGCTCATCACCATAAGCCCGGCGCCCGGAAACAGGATGCGCACGATCTGAATCGTGAGGGCGCGTCTTTCGCCCCCGAACCCGGGAGTGATCACATCCACCAGATAGGGCGCCAGCAGCACTCCGACAATGACCAGCGCCGAACACAACAAGGCGAGGATTCCGAAGACGGCGGCTGCCAGATGTTCGGCTGCTTCTTTTTCTCCCAGCGCCAGGAGCTTGGCGTAAACCGTCACAAAGGATGCCGAGAGAACGCCTTCGCCCAAAAGATTGGCGAGCAGATTGGGGATGCGCATGGCCCCGCGGAAGGCGTCGGCCAC
>JBOGMI010000709.1:0-1073 GCA_050746645.1 Bryobacteraceae bacterium
AAACGATGCGGACGCCCAGCATCCAAAAGCAAAGCATCACGAAGCTCGAAGCCAGCAAGGGAAGGCTTACCTGATGCCAGGGATCGGCTGCCGCAAGCTGCTGCGCAACCGGTCCTTTCCAGGAAACAATCAGAATGGCAAATCCGATTCCCGCATAGAAGGCGAGAATCAGGCGATGGCGGCGGCTGCGGCACAGCGTGCGAATGCTGAACTGCACGACCGCCGTTGCGAGCGAATTGCCAAAGCGCGGCAGCCAGGACAAACCGCGAACGCCGGGCAGGATATCCGGTTCTTCGGCGATCTTGCGCAGAATGCGAAAGTAGCAAAGCGCGTATGCGAATACGGCTCCGCAGACGGCAAGCGCGAGACCGATAAGCGCCCGCCGCGCGAGCGGCGCAAGCATGGGGTGCATCGATCCATTCAGCTCCTGGAAAAGGCCCAGAAACCAATACGACGGAAGCCAGTCGGGTAGGTTGTTGACGTTCAGCGGTGGCTGGAGGAAGTACGCACATATAAAGAGGCAGAGGGCGGCCATTTGCAGCAGCGCCGAGAGGCGTAGAAACAGCCGGCGAGGCAATTGCGCCGCCAAGCCTTGCACAGTTAGCACGCAACACAAGATGAATGCGCCGGCCGCGAAGGTTGTGATCCAATATGCGGCGAAGGTTCGGTAGAGATCCGGCGAGAGTAGCCAATCCAGAATTCCGCTGCTTCGCGGCGCCAGCGCGAACGGCAGCAGAAGGCCCGGAATGCCATTGAACAAAACAACCGCGTAGCTCAGGGCTGCGGCCAGCGATGCCAGTTTGGCAAGGAGTATCGTTTTTGTCCGGACGGGCAGGGGTGCCAGGACAAAAACATCGTGGCGGCTGGGGAACATGGAATCCCAGCTCAGCACGGCGAATATGCCCACCACCAGCATGGTTGTGGCGAGCAGCATGTGCTCCGCCGGCCAGGCGGAGACCAGCACCGCTTCGCGCGGCTTGTGGCCATTGCCGATGCCGAAAAGCATGATCGTAAAGCCGAGGCTAACGAACACAAGAATGGCCGCGATCTGTCCCAGAAGTTTGCTCGCGTCG
>JBOGMI010000710.1:0-1765 GCA_050746645.1 Bryobacteraceae bacterium
AGAGGCTTGCAGGTTCGCCATCATCAGCGCGGCCCCAATGCCTTTGCCCGAAATATCGCCGAGCGCAATCCCGAATTTTCCATCCGGCAATTCCAGGAAATCGTAGTAATCGCCGCCCACCTCGCGGGCGGGGCGGCACTCGGCGCAATAGTCCAATCCGGGCACGGCAGGCAGCCTGTTGGGAAAAAGTTTCTGTTGCACCTCCCGGGCGATCTCCAGCTCGCGATTCAGGCGTTCCCGGTTCGCGGCTTCAGCGCTGATCTTTGCGGTCAGCCGCGATACTTCGAGCGCCAGGCTGGTTTGGCTGGCGACCGAGTTCAGCAAGCCGACGTCGGAGCCCGAATACGAAGCCTCCGATAATTTCTGACCCAAACTCATGAACCCGATCAGCTCGTCTTTGACCAGCAGCGGGAGCAGGAGTTCGGGAGCTAATTGAGCAAGCTGTTCCCGGTCTTCGGCGGTCATTGCGGAGGAGCGGTAGATCCAGCTATTCGGATCATCGAAGTAAACGCGAAGCGGGCGCTTTTCTTTCCTCAATTCCTCGGCAATGGGCGCGTTCTCGGGAACGCTCACATCCGGCAGACTGGAGTAACCGAGAGCGTAGGCCGGCTGATAGGGACCGCTTCCGTTCAAGAGCACGGCCATTCTGGAGACATGCAGAGCTTCGGAGATGCGGCCGGTTACTGTTGCAAGCAGAGTGTCGCTTTCCACGATGGTGCGCACCCGTTCGGCGAGTTCATTCAGGATTTGTTCGGCATTATAAGTTTCGCGAAAGAAACGGCGGTCGATCACACGCGCGAACCGATGCGAGACTCCGTTGAGCAGAAAAATGCCCCATAAGCCGGCGGCCATCACGATGACGGTCCCCGCAGAGCCCAATTTATGAGCAGTAATCAAGAACGCAACTACGCTGAACAGCACCGCGCTGAGTACGCCCTGGAGAACAATTACGCCACGCCTGGCGAGCGTGTATTGCAGACCCTGGCGGATGATGAGCCGGACATCCATGGCACGCTGGACGACGATGGCATAGGCGATGGTGATAGGGAAGACGAACAGCAGCACGTAGGATGTGCCGTAAAGCCATGAAGGAAATAGCTCCTCTACATGAGAATCGCGGATGTTCGCAACCAATTGGAGTGTCCATAGTAACGGAAACGAAATCAGCGCGCCAATGAAGACCAGCTTCAGACGGCGCCGCGAATCTGCGGGCGCGGCAAGGTGCCATTTCCATCCGAGGCAGACAATGGAGCCGATGACCGCCACGTAGTTACAGGCGATAAACAGTGGGTTTAATTGTCCGGCTGGTTTGGTTCCACCAGGAGATGGAGGAATAACTTCCGATCGCTGCCGCGGAGACGATGGCATTCACAACCGACTGGAATGCAAGCGGCAGCACAACAATCCACATGGTCCATTTCCAGACCGTTCTTCCTGGGCTGTCTGCTGCTAAGGGCTCAGGGAAGTAGATAGCAAGCACCAGCAGCCAAAGGTTCCAACTGGTATGTAAGCCTGACCAGTAAATTGCGCCAAAATCTCGCGCGATCGATTCCCAGAGAGCGATCCAGGGGGAGGCAAAGGTGGTGAATCCCAGGAGATATACAAGCAGCAGCCAAGCCAGGCGATCGCGCGGGCGGAATTGCGGCCACCCAGAACCCAAGCACGATGCAGAAAATAGGTATTGCCAAAGTGAGAGTGATCGATATAAACCCGGGGAACAAGTTTCTTGTCGGAGCAAGAATTACTGCATGCCGGGAGATACGGC
>JBOGMI010000711.1:0-1062 GCA_050746645.1 Bryobacteraceae bacterium
GCACAAATGTACGGGCATCCCGTTGTGCTCGCGCCGGAAGCGCTCGCACGCGATCGGATCATGCGCCTTCACGCGCACGCCGCGGTCGATCAGCTTTTGCGCGATCTCGATGGCCGCCGCTTCCCGCAAATCATCCGTATTGGGCTTAAACGCCAGGCCAAGCAGCCCGATCGTCCGGCCTTTTAGAATCTTCAGCTCGTTCAGCAGTTTTTCGACCACGCGGTCTCGCTGGCGTGTATTGATCGTCCGCGCCGCTTCGACGATCGGCATGTGCAGCCCATACTCGGCTGCGGTCGCAATCAGTGCCGAAGTATCTTTTCCGAAGCACGAACCGCCCCATCCCAATCCCGCGTTCAAGAAGCGCGCGCCAATCCGCGAATCGAGCCCGATGCCTCGCGCGACTTCGGTAATGTTGGCGCCCACGCGCTCGGCCAACAGCCCTACTTCGTTTATGAAACTGATTTTCAGCGCCAGAAATGCGTTCGCCGCGTATTTGATCAGCTCCGCCGAAGCCAGATCGGTCGAAAGCAGCGGCACCGCGCCCACCGTTTCCGGCCGCGGCAAATATGTCGGCGCAACGAACGTCTGGTCCAGAATCGGCCGGTAGAGCGTGTACAGCAATTCGAGTGCGCGAGCTTCGTCGGCGCCGATGACGATACGGTCCGGATACAAACTGTCGTGCAGAGCCGTCCCCTCGCGCAGAAACTCGGGATTCGAAGCCACCGCGAACTCCACCGGGGCGCGGTCAGTGCGCTGCTCGCAGGCCTCGCGCACCAGCGAATCCACCCAATTGCCGCTGCCGATCGGCACCGTCGATTTATTCACTACAACGGTAAATTCGCCCTTGAGATGCTCTCCGATGGCCCGGGCCGCTTTCGAGAGATATTCCAGATTCGGTGCGCCCGAAGGCGTCGGCGGCGTTCCGACGGCGATAAAAACCACATCCGCGCCCGGAATGGCTTCCGCGTAGTTGACGGTGAAGTTCAGATTGTGGCGCGCTTCTTCGAGCAGTTCGGCCAGGCTGGGTTCGTAAATCGGAATCGTTCCCGCACACAAGGCCCG
>JBOGMI010000712.1:0-1279 GCA_050746645.1 Bryobacteraceae bacterium
ATATTTCACGCCAGGCGCCCATTCGATGTCGTAGACGCTATCCACGTTTTGCAGAAACGCGACGATGCGCTCCAAACCATACGTGATTTCCGCCGGTACCAGATCGAGATCGATGCCGCCGCATTGCTGGAAATAGGTAAACTGCGTGATCTCCAGACCATCCAGCATGACCTGCCAGCCGATGCCCCAGGCGCCGAGCGTGGGCGCTTCCCAGTTGTCTTCCTCGAACTTGATATCGTGCTTGCGCAGGTCGATTCCGATGGCGGTCAGGCTCCCGAGATACTGCTCCAGCACGTCGTCCGGCGTCGGTTTGAGAATCACCTGAAGCTGCTGGTGCTTATAGAGCCGGTTCGGATTCTCGCCGTAGCGCCCATCGGCGGGCCGGCGGCTCGGCTGCACATAGGCGACTTTGTAGGGCTTCGGCCCGAGCACGCGCAAAAATGTTTCGGGCGCCATGGTGCCCGCGCCCACTTCGAGATCGTAGGGCTCCTGGATCACTGCGCCGCGGCTGGCCCAATATTGCTTTAGCTTGAGGATCGTGTCCTGGAAGCAATCCATCGTGTTCAAAGCGCTTCGAGCAATCGCGGCGTATGAAACCGCCGTTCGACGTGCTCTTCCATCCGGCGGATGAGGAACCGCCGCAGATCGAGCGCCGTGTCTTTCGTCCACGTCACAGGCGGCAGCTCGGCGATATGTGCGCGCAGCATGGCAGCCGCCAGCTCCCGCGAGCCCGTCGAGAGGTTGCGGTCCGGATAGCTTGCCAGATCCGGCAGAAAGCCCGAAAGCCGCGTCGCCCAAAGCGAAAAGTAAGTAATCGCCGCCCAGATCGCTCCCGGCCCGCGACTGTGCATATGTCCCAACACGGCCATCAAGAGCCGGAAAAAGCGCTCGTTCGGCTCGTTCGCCGGCAAAAGCTGGTCACTCACTTCTGCCACATAGTCGATGGCCACGCCGGCATCGAAATCGTCGAGCAGATCGAATTGAGATTGGATCAGATCGCACGAGTTCAGGTTGACCAACTCGCGCGTCTCTTTTTGCGAATACGATAAGGTCACAAGCGACAATCGTTCCAACCCCGAACCGAACGCGTTCTTCGGCTTGCGCGCCCGCCGCGCGACTCCGCGCAGCTTCCCCTGATCGCGCGTGAAGAAACTGACGATCAGATCCGACTCGCGAAACGGATAGGTTCGCAATACATAGGTTTCGCTTACGCGAGCCGGCATATTTTCCGCTGGTCCAACTTGAGCCGAGCCGGGGAATCCTCAGGGTAGCAAAGCTC
>JBOGMI010000713.1:0-4124 GCA_050746645.1 Bryobacteraceae bacterium
TCGGCGAAACCGCCGGTGTCGAGCGGCGCTGGACCAACGCTTTTCGCGTGACCGGCACTTATCACGCCCTAGTCATCTCCGGCTTGCATATTTCGATTGTGGCGATGGCGCTGCTATTCCTGCTGCGGGTGCTGTATGTTCCGCGCGTCGCGGCGCTTTGGGCGGCGGTGGGGGTCTGCTGGGGCTACTCGCTGCTGGCGGGTTTTCACGCGCCCGCGGTGCGAGCCTCGGCCGGATTCATGCTGTTCGTCGTCGCGGCCACCATGTTCCGCCGCACGCGCACGCTCAATCTGCTCGCCTTTATCGGGATCGTATATCTGGTCTTCGATCCATCCCAGTTATTCGACCCAAGTTTTCAGCTTTCCTTCCTTGCAGTAACGCTCATCGCGGTATTCGCGCGCCCCGCCATGGAACGCTTTACCGTGCCCTTGCGCACCGCTGTCCGCCGCTTCGACCAGCGCGGCTACGATCCGCAAGTTCCGCCGCGGGCTGCGCAGTGGCGGCTTGAGCTGCGCCTGCTTGCCGAGACCGTGGCAGCCTGGACGCGTCTTCCCGAAGCGGCTGCCCGGCGCATCTTGGTTTGCCTGACGATTCTCGCTACCTTCGCCGCCGATCTCGCCATCATCTCCGCATGCGTCCAGTTTGGCCTGGCGCTGCCCATGATCGCTTATTTTCACCGCGTTTCCATTACGGGTATTTCGGCCAACGTGATCGTCGTTCCGCTGTTGTCGTTGCTGGTTCCGCTTGGCTTTGCGGCCATTATCACCGGCTCGCATTTTATAGCCTGGACGGCGAAGCTGCTGCTCCAATGGTCGGAAACCGTAGCCGCCTGGCATGTACACTTCGAACCGGCTTGGCGGATCGCATCGCTGCCGCTTTGGATCGCAATCCTGTTCGCGCTTTCGCTCCTCGTTCTCGCCATTGCCATCCGCCGCTGGCGGCGCTGGACGATTTCCGCTCTGGCCGCTTCGCTCGCGGTGTTCACTGTCCTCTGTCTGCAGCCGTGGAAGCCGGAACTGCATCGGGGAATGCTCGAAGTGAGCGCGATCGATGTGAACCAGGGCGACAGCCTGTTTGTGGCCTTCCCCGATGGCGAAACCATGCTTGTCGATGCGGGTGGCTTTCCCGGCATGTCGCGCATGACGCGCAAACCCAATCTCGATATAGGCGAAGATGTCGTCTCTCCTTATTTATGGAGTCGCCGTATCCACCATCTCGATTATGTCGTCCTCACACATGGTCATTCGGACCATATGGGCGGGCTGCCCGCGGTTCTGGATAACTTCCGCCCGAAGGTGCTTTGGATCAGCGTAGAGCCCGAGACGCCGGAGTGGCGCAACGTGCAAAAACACGCCGCAGCCGATGGAGTGCCGATCGTCTCGTTAAATCCAGACACTCCGCCCTTCTCCATCGGGGGCACGCGCATCCGTGTGCTGGCGCCGCCGCTGGGCTACACCCCCGGCGCCGGGGCACAGAACGACGATTCCTTGGTGCTCGAAATCACCTACGGCCGCAGAAGCGTGCTGCTCGAAGGCGATGCCGAGCGTCCGATTGAAGACGACATGCTTGCGGCAGGCGAACTGGGCCCCGTTACCCTGCTCAAGGTGGGCCACCATGGCAGCAAAACCTCTTCCTCGGAAAAGTTCCTCGACGCGGTTGAACCGCAAATCGCCTTCATCTCCGACGGCTATATGAATCTCTTCCATCACCCCAATACGGGCGTACTCAAGCGCCTGGCGCAGCATCATGCGGCCGTTTTCCGAACAGATGAGGACGGATTGCTGACGTTTTTGACCGATGGGAGCCGCGTGGAGGTGAAGACATTTCGATGAAACCTCGACGATAAACTGTAAATGTGAAGAGAGAGAGGCACACAACAAACGACGAGATCACTCGCGCCCGTGCCGTTGCGCGGCTGCTGGAACTGAGCGAGCAGTCTCAAGGCAAGCTGGGCGAGAAAACCTGGACGCGTGATGAGCTCCATGATCGGCATCCCACAGAAACCAGAGCCACGGGCGCGAGCGAGTTCAACGACTAACGCCGGTTACGCCTCACTAAAAACGACCGCCCTCGGTCTAAAATTGTTAGCGGAGGGACGAAATGGACGGCAGCAACGGGAAAGTTTTCGGCTGGTTTTTAGCCGGAGCGTTATTGGGCGCGGGCGTGGCGCTGTTGGTCGCTCCCGAATCGGGAGAGAGCACGCGGCGAAAATTGGCGGGAGGAGCCGAGGAAGGGCGCAAGTCGCTGCTCGAATCGGGGCAGGAATTTTTTGAGCGCGGGCGCGAACTTTACGAGCGAGGTATCGAGATCGCCGAAGACGCGGCCGAGTTGTTCGAGCGCGGCAGGAAGCTGGTGGAAAAGCAGGTGGACGAGCGGATCTAATGGCAGCACTGCCTCCATTCAAGAACGAACCGTACGCGGATTTCAAGAACCCGGGAATCGCAGCTCGCATGCGGGATGCGCTAGCTAAGGCGCGCTCCCAATTCGGCGCCGAATACGATCTGCTCATTGCCGGCCAGCGCCGGAAATCGAAAGCAAAACTCGAATCGCTGAATCCTTCCAAGCCCTCCGAGATCGTCGGCCTCCATCAAAAAGGAACCGGACAGGATGCCCGTGATGCAGTGGAAGCGGCGTATGCCTACTTCCCGCGATGGGCCGCCGTGTCCGCCCAGGACCGTGCCGCTTGCCTGCTCCGCACGGCCGAGGTTCTGCGCAATCGCAAATTCGAGTTCGACGCCTGGCTGGTCTATGAAGCCGGCAAGCCGTGGATCGAGGCCGAGGCCGACGTCTCGGAAGCCATCGATTTTTGCGAATATTACGCCCGCGAGGCGCTGCAGCTCGCGCACCCCGAAGCGCTGTTGCAGCTTCCCGGCGAGCGCGACGAAATGGTCTACGTTCCGCTCGGCGTTGGCATCATCATCCCGCCCTGGAATTTTCCGCTTGCGATTCTCGCCGGCATGACCGCCGCCGCTCTGGTTACCGGCAACACAGTTGTCCTTAAGCCATCCAGCGATACGCCGACCATTGCGGCGAAATTTGCCGAAGCGCTGCTCGAAGCCGGATTCCCGCCCCAGAGTTTTTCGCTGCTGACCGGCAGCGGAGGCGAGATCGGCGACGCGCTGGTTGCCCATCCAAAGACCAGGTTCGTTTCCTTTACCGGATCCCGCGATGTCGGCCTGCACATCAACGAACTGGCCGCAAAGACCCCCAAGGGCCAGCTTTGGATCAAACGCACCATCGCTGAAATGGGCGGCAAGGACGCCATTGTCGTCGATCGCGAATGTGACCTCGATCAGGCGGTCGCCGGCGTGCTCGCTTCGGCTTTCGGTTATCAGGGCCAGAAATGCTCGGCATGTTCGCGCGCCATCGTCGATCAGGCGGTGTACGACGATTTCCTCGCCAAGCTGAAGGAGAAAACGGAACAACTCAGCCTCGGCCCTTCCGACGATCCCAACAACTACATGGGCCCGGTCATCAATGCGCGAGCGAAAAGCAGCATTTTGCGCTATATCGAAACCGGCAGGCAGGAGGGGCGCTTGCTGACCGGCGGCGAACCGGCGCCCGGCGACGGTTACTTCGTGAAGCCGGCCATTATTGCCGACGTGGACCGCAAGGCGTCCATCTTCCAGGAAGAGATTTTCGGCCCGGTTCTCGCCATTGCGAAAGCCAGAGATTTCGATCACGCTTTAGATCTGGCGAACGATTCCGAATATGGCTTGACGGGAGCGGTGTTCACGACGAATCCAACGAAAATCGAAGACGCCAAGCGGCGCTTTTTCGCGGGCAATCTCTATATCAACCGCAAGTGCACCGGCGCCATGGTCGGCGCGCACCCGTTTGGCGGTTTTCACATGTCGGGTACTGATTCGAAAGCTGGCGGCCCGGATTATCTGCTGCAGTTCGTGCAGGCGAAAGCGATTGCGGAGAAGATAACCGAACCCCGAGCGTAAGCGAGAAGGCAGCACACGCTATACTCGTGAGTGCCCCGCAAGGGGACCCAACTAGTCACAACTCTAGGGTCGACCACGATCGACGCGACGAAAGGGAACCGCAAGGTTCCCTTTTCGCTGAATGCCCTCCGCGCTGCCGCAAGGCCCTGTCGCATCTCTCGAATTTCGAAATCT
>JBOGMI010000714.1:0-1488 GCA_050746645.1 Bryobacteraceae bacterium
AGCTTGCCGGACATGCGGGCGTGAAGATGGCACCCGAGGAAGTCGAAGCCCTGCCTGCCAGCTCGGAGGTCGACCACTCTGGTCTTGTCCGGATGGAGGGAGAGACCGAGATCGCCCAAGATGGCGGTCGCCCGCCGCTGGGCTTCTTCGGCCTCGCCCTGTGACGAGCACAGCACCACGAAGTCGTCCGCATAGCGGACGACTTCGCCACGGCCACGCTCGGCCCAGGCCCGGTCGAAAGCGTGCAGGTAGACGTTGGCAAGGAGCGGGGAGATCACCCCACCCTGGGGAGTCCCCGTGACCGTCTCGGAGAGCACCCCAGCGTCCAACACACCCGCACGCAACCACTGTCGGAGGAGCTTGAGCACCCGCCGGTCCGACACCCGCTCGCCGACCAGTGACAGCAGCCTGTCGTGGTCGATCTCGCCGAAGATGTTCTTGATGTCGGCCTCGAAGACGAACTCTCGTCCCTCGATGAAGCCGACCCTGATCCTCTCCAACGCGTCGGTGGCCGACCGCTTGGGCCGAAACCCGAAGCTGCAGGGCAAGAAATCGGCCTCGAAGATTGGCTCGAGGACGATCTTGGTCGCCTGCTGGCACACCCGGTCCTTGACAGTGGGGATGCCCAACGGACGCTTGGTCCCGTCGGGCTTTGGGATCTCCACCCGGCGCACCGGTGCCGGGCGGTAGATGCCTGCACGGAGGGCGTCGTGGAGCTCATCGAGCATCCGATGGACCCCGTAGTCCTCCACCGCCTCGATGGTCACTCCATCGACCCCCGAGGCGCCACGATTGGCTCGAACCCGCTCCCACGCCTCCCACAGGACGTCACTCCTGTAGATGCGGTCATACAGGGCGTGGAAGTGCCGACCCGGAGACTGCTTGGCCGCAGCCCATAGCCGGTTCTGGAGTCGTCGCACTTTGGCGGGGGGCAGATGGCGCCCCTCGGGGTAGGTGGGCCGGGCGGTCCCGGCCATGCCCTTGCGCTTACCTCCTCGACCGGCGTGACCGAAGTCGGGGTCCTTCCCTCCCGCCACGTTGCTCATGGCGATCAGCGGTACTACGACCCCGTCGGACTCCCGCTTCACTCCGACGGATTTCACCATTGGCTTATACCGGCGGTCTTTGCTGACAAGGCTGTGAAGACGGGTCTCTCCTGTCCCGAACCCGACCGTGCGTACGTGCCGCTCCCCGTACCCCGAGGGGACCCGACCAGGGGCATCTCCGGAACTTGCCAGTTAGTCGGACGTGGGCCTTCGCCGTGACATGAGCGGCTCGGCTCCCCCGTTGTGACTGTGACGAGGCTGCAGGACTCGAACCTGGTGGTTCTACGGCCCGCACGCTTGCTCCCTCCTGTGAAGAGGCTTTCGACGCCCCGCTCAGCCAGCCGCCTCTCGACGACGGACCGGGGCCTGCTACCGGGCTCTCCGGCGATTACCCGGGTGGGACTCGCACCCACTGGTCTGGTCCAGTTTTCAGGACGCAACA
>JBOGMI010000715.1:0-5696 GCA_050746645.1 Bryobacteraceae bacterium
GTTTCCGGATCGCCTGCGCAACCGGCGTTGCCGCGGGCAGCCCCATTTTGTTCTGGGTGACGTCGAGATAGGCCTCGTCCAGCGAAAGCGGCTCGATCAAATCCGTATGTCGTTTGAAAATTTCCCGCACCTGGCGCGATACGGCGCGGTAGCGCGTAAAATCCGGAGGCACGAAGATTGTATCGCGGCATAAACGTTCCGCGCTCACCGCAGGCATCGCCGAATGCACACCGAATTTTCTGGCTTCATACGAAGCCGCGCAAACTACGGAGCGCTTGCCACGCCACGCGACCACTACCGGTTTGCCGCGCAGCTTGGGGTCGTCCCGCTGCTCGACCGATGCATAAAAGGCATCCATGTCGATGTGGATAATCTTGCGCCCGTCCATCTACTCATATTTTGTAGTGCGGACCTCTGCCGAGGCCGGCCGCGGCAAGCCGGTACAAACCTGTTGTTTTCCCAATGGAAGTGTGCCATACTCCTGTTGGGAAGCAAATGCTGCTGACACTGAGCCGGAAGCGTAAGCGACCCAAGTTGGCGAAACATAAGGTATGAAAGAGAAAACCGATGTCCTGCAAGGCACTCTGGCGCTGATGGTGCTGAAAACTCTGGATGTCCTCGGCCCGCTGCACGGCTACGGCATCGCCCGTCGCATCGAGCAGATCAGCGGCGATCTGCTCACCGTCAATCAAGGCACGCTCTATCCGGTGCTGCTGAAGCTGGAACAGGAGGGTTCCGTCGCTTCCGCATGGGGCGCTTCCGAAAACAACCGCAAGGCGCGGTTCTATCGCCTGACCCGCGCCGGCCGCAAACAATTGCAAGCTGAGACCCAAAGCTGGGAGCAGACGGCGGCCATCATTGGGCGTTTCTTTGCGGCAAAGGCGGAAGACTTCCAATGAGACCATTGCGGCGTTTCTTCCACCGCTTAACCGCCTGGACCGGACGCCAGGAATCTGAACAGCGGTTGCAGGCCGAAATCGAAGAACATCTCGCTCACCAAACCGCCGACAACATTCGCGCCGGTTTGTCCCCTGTCGAGGCTCGGCGGCAGGCGGTACTGAAGTTCGGATCTGTCGAGTCGATCAAAGAAAGCTACCACGATCAGAGAGGCTTTCCGTTGATCGAAAACCTGCTGCGAGATATCCGCTATGCCTTACGGCGCTTGCGAAAATCCCCTGCGTTCACCGTCACCACAATTCTCACGCTCGCATTGGGTATCGGCGCGACGACGTGCATTTTTACTTTGGTCTATGCCGTTCTGCTGAAATCGCTGGAGGTGGCAAATCCCGACGAACTGTACCGGCTGGGAAAAGAAGCAAATTGCTGCTATATCGACAGCTACAACCAGGAAGGAGGGTTTTCGCTTGTCTCTTACCAGTTGTACAAATATTTTCGGGATCACATGAAAGGCTTTGCGGAATTGGCGGCTTTCCAGGCAATGGAGCCGCAGTTCGGTGTTCGACGCGCCAGCGGCTCGGCGCCGGCCCAAAGCTTTCCGGGAGAATTCGTTTCGGGTAATTACTTCACCATGTTCGGCATACATGCTTATGCCGGGCGGCTGCTTGCGGCCAGCGACGATCGGCCCAGTGCACTGCCGGTCGCAGTATTGAGCTATCGCTTATGGGTACAGCGATACGGATCGGACCCGTCCGTCATCGGCAGCACTGTCGAAATAGATGGGAAGCCATTTACCGTCGTAGGAATTACTCCGCCGAATTTCTTTGGCGACAGGCTGCGCAACAATCCGCCGGATTTCTATCTGCCGCTAAACACTGAACCATTGGTGGGCGTGGTTGGCGCCGCCGATCCTCTGCACACAGCCAGAGTCGCTTGGCTAGACTTGATCGGCCGCATCAAACCTGGCGCGAATTCCGTCGCCCTAGAAGCTCAAATGCGCGTGGAACTCAAGCAGTGGCTGCGCTCCCACTGGGGTCGGATGAGCGCGAACGATCGCGCAAAGTTTCCCGAACAGACTCTGTATCTAAGACCCGGAGGCTCCGGCATCACCAGCATGCGCGATCAATATGAGCACTGGCTGCAGATCCTGATGATGGTTTCCGGATTTGTGCTGCTCATCGTGTGCGCCAACGTGGCCAATCTCATGCTGCTCCGAGGCATGGAGCGGCGGCGGCAGACGTCCTTGAGCATGGCGCTGGGTGCGCAGCCGCTCCGACTCGTGCGGCAAGCGCTCACCGAAAGCGTTCTGCTTTCGCTGCTGGGAGGGGCCGCGGGTTTGGTCGCCGCTTATGCGGGCACGAACCTGATTTTGCACTTCGCATTTCCCCATACTGGCGCCACGGCGGGTATTCCCATCAGCGCGTCCCCTTCCATGCCGGTGCTGCTGTTCGCCTTCGGTGTTTCACTCGTGACCGGAATTATTTTCGGCATCGGTCCCGCCTGGATGGGCACGCGTGTAGATCCGATTGAAGCTCTTCGCGGAGTCGGCCGCTCCACGCCCCGCGCGGGTTCGCTTCCGCGGAAGGCGCTCGTGGTGTTCCAGGCTGCGCTGGCGCTTGTGTTGCTCTCCGCATCGGGACTGCTCACGGCGGTATTGCACAAACTGGAGCACCAAAATTTCGGATTCGATCAGAACCGGCGCATCGTCGTGAATATGAATCCCATGCTTGCCGGCTACCGGATGGACCAACTCACGCCGCTTTACCGGCGCATCCATGACTCGCTAGCGAGTATTCCCGGCGGATCGGCAGTTGCTTTCTGCAACTACTCGCCACTGAGCGGCGGCGCTTGGACCACCGGCGTTTGGTTCGATGGCCATCCGCCTCCTGGCCCTCGCGACGACAACTCTGCCTCGTTGGAACGAGTTACACCAGGATACTTCGACGCCATTGGAACACCAATTATTGAGGGACGCGGCCTCTCCGAACAGGATACGTCGGCTTCCCGTCACGTGGCGGTCGTCAATGAAGCATTCGCGCGGAAGTTTTTCAAGCATCAAAATCCTATCGGACAGCACTTCGGTCGAATCGGCCTCCGATCTGGCCAATACGAAATCGTTGGCATTGCTAAAGACGCCCGCTATTTGATAGGCAGCCTCGGCAAGCCCATTGCGCCGTTCTTTTTTCTGCCTCAAGCGCAGCATGACTTTCCACCGAAAGGCGAAACTGAGCAAACGCCCGGCTCGCATTTTCTAAGGAATATTGTCATCGTGACTCAGCGGGGCGCCAGCCTCTCCGATGCGCAGATCCGTAAAGCCATAGCCTCGGTCGATCCCAATTTGCCGATCATCTCGATCCAGACGCTGAAGCAACAAATAGCCGGCGTATTCACGCAACAGCGGCTCATCGCGCGTCTCACTTCGCTCTTGGGATTTCTTTCGCTCGTTTTAGCCTCCATCGGACTCTATGGAGTCACCGCCTACAACGCAGGGTGCCGCACCAACGAAATCGGTATCCGCATGGCGCTCGGCGCGAATCGCAGGCAAGTGATCGCTCTCGTCCTCCGAGGCGCTTTCGGTCTGATTCTCGTCGGACTGCTCATTGGGTTGCCGCTCTCGTTCGCCGCGGGGCGCTTCCTGGGCAACCAGCTCTACGGCATGAGTCCATATAACTCCGTCGTGACGCTAATAGCCGTCGCGGCGCTCGGTTTATCGGCGCTGGTGGCAGCTTTCATTCCAGCGCTCCGAGCGAGTTTCATTTCCCCGCTGGAAGCGTTGCGCATCGAATGAGAACCCTCCGCCGTTTCTCCCACCGCTTAACCGCCTGGACCCGGCGCCAGGAATCCGAAAAGCGCTTGCAAGCCGAGATCGAAGAGCATCTCGCGATGCAAACTGCCGAAAATGTGCGCGCCGGTTTGTCCCCTGTCGAGGCTCGCCGTCAGGCCGTGCTGAAGTTCGGAGCGATAGAGGCAACCAAGGAAGGCTATCGGGATCAGAGAGGGTTTCCGTTACTCGAAAACCTGCTGCGGGATATCCGCTATATCTTGCGGCGCTTGCGAAAATCCCCGGCTTTCACCATCACCACGGTCCTGACGCTTGCACTCGGCATCGGCGCAACCACTTCGATCTTCACGTTAGTACATGCCATTCTGCTGAAATCGCTGCCCGTCGCGAATCCCGACCAATTGTATCGCCTGGGGAAAGAAGCGCGTTGTTGCTATTGGGGAGGCTACAGCCAAGAAAAGGAGTGGTCTCTTGTCTCCTATCCTCTATATAAGTATTTCCAGGACCACACGAGGGGGTTTTCAGAGTTAGCGGCCTTCCAGTCGTCGGAGCCGCAGTTTGGTGTTCGGCGCTCGGGCGGCTCGGAGGCGGCTCAAAGCTATCCCGGCGAGTTCGTGTCGGGTAATTACTTCATGGTGTTCGGCATCAATGCGTATGCCGGACGCATGCTTACCGCCAAGGACGATCGCCCTGGCGCTGCGCCTGTCGCGGTGATGAGCTATCGCCTGTGGCAACAGCAGTATGGATTGGACCCGTCCGTAATCAGCAGCATCTTCGATATCGACGGTAAACCGTTTACTGTAGTCGGAATTACTCCGCCGGGCTTCTTTGGCGATAGGCTACGCAGCGATCCCCCGGATTTGTTTGTGCCGCTAAGCACTCAACCTTACCTTGGAAGAGGTGCCGATCTGAACAATTCTGATAACTCCTGGTTAGAATTGATCGGCCGCATTCGGCCGGGAGCTAAGCTCGCATCCATTCAGGGTCGGATGCGTGTGGAGCTTAAACAATGGCTGCGTTCGCACTGGGGCCAGATGGACGCCCACGATCGAGCCGTATTCCAGGAGCAGACTCTGTATCTGCGGCCCGGAGGGGCCGGCATTAGTAGCATGCGCGATCAATACGGGCATTGGCTCCAGATCCTGATGCTGGCTTCGGGATTTGTGCTGCTCATCGTCTGGGCCAACGTGGCCAATCTCGTGCTGGTTCGAGGCATGGAGCGGCGGCGGCAGACGTCGTTGAGCATGGCGCTAGGAGCACAGGCTTCGCGGCTGGTTCGACAGGCTCTGACGGAAAGCATTGTGCTCTCGCTATTGGGCGGCGCGGCTGGTCTCGGCATCGCCTACGCTAGCACGAGCCTGATTTTGCACTTCGCTTTTCCCTCGGGAAGCGTACCGATACAGGCATCGCCTTCCATACTGGTGCTGCTCTTCGCCTTTGGTGTTTCCTTAATCACAGGAGTGGTTTTCGGGATCGCTCCCGCATGGATGGCCACGCGGGTCGATCCTTCGGAAGCCCTCCGCGGAGCCAACCGCTCCACCGCGCGCACGGGCTCGCTCCCGCGCAAAACACTTGTGGTATTCCAGGCTTCACTCTCGCTGGTTTTGCTTTCAGCCTCGGGACTGCTTACTGCCGCGCTGCACAAACTGGAGAATCAACACTTCGGATTCGATCAAAAGCGGCGCGTTGTGACGAAGGTGAATCCGATGCTTGCCGGCTACGGTGTCGCGCAACTTCCACAGCTTAACCGGCGCATCCATGATTCCCTAGCGAGCATCCCCGGGGTCTCCGCGGTGGCTCTTTGCAGGTACTCGCCGCTAAACGGCAACGATTGGGGTAGCGGCGTCTGGATATACGGCCATCCCGCTCCCGGACCTGACGCCTACAATGCCGCTTTGGATCGGGTCACGCCGGGATACTTCCAGGCTATAGGAACTCCAATAGTTGAAGGACGGGGCATCTCCGAACGGGATACGGCAACTTCGCGCCACGTGGCGGTGATCAACGAGGCGTTTGC
>JBOGMI010000716.1:0-1334 GCA_050746645.1 Bryobacteraceae bacterium
AGCGGGACCGGCGATGAGATGGATCGCCTCTCGGCCGTTCTGAACGAAATGCTCGAGCGGCTGGAGTCTGCTTTCCGAAGAATCACGCAATTCACGGCGGACGCATCGCACGAATTGCGCACGCCCGTAGCAATCATTCGAACGACTGCGGAAATCACGCTGTCCCGAAGGCGGACGGTTGAAGAGCACTGCCAGGCGTGGGACGTGGTACAAGCGCAAGCCGAGCGCACCTCGCAGTTGATTCACGACTTGCTGGCCCTCGCGCGTGCCGATGCAGCATCTGAAGAATTAGTTTTCGAACCGTTGGACATTTCCCAGGTCGTAGGCGATACCTGCCGCCAAGTGGCCATCATGGCCGAAGCCAGAGGACTCACGCTCGGAACACAGCTTGAAAAGGGGCTTATTGCATTTGCCGATCCCGAAGCGCTTCGCCGGGTGCTGCTGATCTTACTCGACAATGCAGCGAAATATACACCCGCTTGCGGCAAGGTCGGAGTCCTCACAAATTCGGATGATCGGAATGTGGTGATCGAGGTCCGCGACACCGGTATCGGCATTGCAAGCGACGATCTGCCGCATATTTTTGAACGGTTTTACCGCGCTTCGAAGGACCGTTCCCGTGACAGCGGCGGCGCGGGTTTAGGGCTTTCCATCGCTCAGTCGATCGTCGCGCGTCATGAAGGCAGAATCACTGTCGAAAGCGTGCTGGGATCGGGCTCCACGTTCCGCGTATATTTGCCAGGAGGCACCGAACCGCTCAATCCATTCAGCAATTCTTCAGAATCGCAGAACATACTTGAGCTGAAGGCTAAGCGATGAAATTGTTGTTATTTGCTCTCGGCTTCTCTCTGCTTCCCGCAGTTCTGTTCGGAGATACGAGAATCTCCAAGAATCAACTGCCGACTGCGGTGCAGACAGCGATGAAGGCCCAAACGAGGGGCTCGCACATACTCGGCTACAGCAAAGAAACCGAAGACGGCCGAACCACATATGAAGTCGAGACGAGGAAAAACGGCAACGGCCGGGATCTCAGCTTCGACGCCAATGGCCATCTTTTAGAAACGGAACAGCAAGTGCAGATGAGCGACGTACCCGGCCCCGCAAGGCGTGCGCTTGAGCAGCGAACACGCGGTGGGGAGATCACGAAAGTGGAATCCGTCACCGCAGGGAATAGCGTCAGCTATGAGGCCACTGTGACCATGAAGAACGGAAGGAAAACCGAAGTGGCCGTGAACGCCGACGGGACACCGCACAAAGGAGACTGAAGGTCCCTCCGATGAAGAACTTAACTCCAATGTTGGGAGCGGCAGCCTTCGCGATAGGCATTGCGAGCG
>JBOGMI010000717.1:0-11418 GCA_050746645.1 Bryobacteraceae bacterium
CGCCAAAACCTCACGCTGGGAATCGTTTCCAAGCCGCACATTCCGCAGGCGGCCGCGATTGTCTGCGAACTGCTGGAGTGGCTGGAGCAGCGGGGAGTGTGCTGCCGCTGCGATCCGCAAACCGCCGCCTACGCCAACCGGAAAGAGTTTTTTACCCGCGAAGAGGTTCCCAAAGGGTCGGACCTGGTGATCGTTCTGGGAGGCGACGGCACGCTGCTTTCGGCGGCCCGTATGGTGGCGGGGCTGGATGTGCCGCTGCTTCCGGTGAACCTCGGCCAGCTTGGGTTTCTGACGGCGATTCCGGTGGCGGATCTTTATCCGGAACTGGAGCGCGCGCTGCGCGGGGAGCATCGGATCGGCCGCCGCCGCATGGTGGATTGCGACCTGGTGCGCGACGGCAAAACCATCGCCTCCTATTCGGCGCTGAACGACGTGGTCATCAACAAATCTGAATTGGCGCGCATGATCGATCTGGATACGCACGTGGACGATCATTTTGTCGCCGCCTATAAGGCCGACGGGCTAATCATCTCGACCCCGACCGGCTCGACGGCCTATTCGCTCTCGGCGGGCGGCCCGGTTGTGTTTCCCTCGGTCGCCGCCTTCTGCATCACGCCGATTTGTCCGCACATGCTCACCAACCGGCCCGTCATTGTGCCCGACACGAGCGTGATCGACATCCTCAGCCATAGCGACGATGCGGTTTACCTGACCATCGATGGCCAGATCGGCCAGCGCATGCTGAAGGACGATCGCGTCATCTGCCGCACCTCGGCGAAAGTGATTCAGTTGATCCGGCCGCCACGGATGCTGTTTTTCGATGTGCTGCGGGAGAAATTGAAGTGGGGCGAGCGTTAAGGGTCAGGGCTTGCTGTACGTGCTCTTGGTATTGGGCGGAACGAAACGGTTCTGTTTGGCAAGCCACGGCATGGGCTGCGCACCGATGTCGCGCTTGAAGACGCGGTCGTACATGTGCCGGCGGCTGGTGGTGCCGAGAGAGGTGTTGTAGAGATTGATCAGTCCGAGCGCGTCCTTCACGTCGTCCTCGAACTGGTGCAATGCCTTGAGGTGATCCGCTGTGGCGGCAATGCGATGGCCGCTCGGCGCTTCCAGAAACATCTGAAAACCGCGATTCAACAGCACTGCGATCTCGGACCTCAGCAGCACGCCGGCGCGTTCGATTTCAAGCTGGTTCTTGCCCTCATCGCCGATCACCGCGCCAATGCCGTTCTTGGTAATCTTCACACGGCCATCGGGCAGAGTCTCCGAGGCAAAGCCTGCCTCGCGCAGGAGATCCACGCGCTCGCTGAAAGTGAGGATTTTGGGTCGTTCACGGCGGAACAGCATAGCTTCAGTATAAAGATGCCGGACGCCGGTATTCGGGATTCAGGACTTGCTCGGCTTCCTCGACATCTTCGGGCCGCACCAGCAGCGGAATGCCTTGGGTCATGCGTAGCGATGGATATTGGCCGCCTACGGCATCGCTCGGGCCGGTGATGCACTCGATTCCGAACGCCTCTAAGGCGGCTTTGGCGACGCCCGCCTCGGACTCGCTGGTGAACACTCGAATGGTGACCAGGGGGGTCTGCTCTTCGGCGGGATCGAAATCCATCGTCCTCATTCCTTGAGGATAGAGCATTGGGCTTGTGCAGTCCTCAGGGCAAGACGATGATCAGCTCAAGCTGCGGATCGGGGAAGTCGGCGGGAACCCAGGCGGCGAAGGTGCGAGAGCGGACGATCGCTTCCCAGGGCGCGCCACTTTGATTCAGGCTGAAGTATTGATAATTCAGCTTCACCGGAATGGCGTTCGGGGGAATCGCCATATGGCGCATGGCGAGACCGGGCAAGGCGTGACTCACCAGGTGCTCGACGTGATTGGTGGAACAAACTGCGACCAGCTTGGGCGCTTTCTTGATCAGCTCGGCTTCGGGCATTTCCGCCCGCAGCGCCAAATAGAGCTTGGTATTTTGCAGATACTTGTCGTCCTCAATCGGCGTTGCGTAGATGGAGGGCTGAGTCTGTTTGAGGGGCAGGGCGACAAAATTGCTCGGAATGACGGTTTCGAGCAGATAGCGCAATTTGTCATCGAGGTCGCGCAGGCAGGCGCCCAGATCGCGGTGATCGTAGAGGGGCAGATCGCGGGGGAAAATTTTGGTCGAAAAGGTGGTCAGCGAGCCGGCCAGGGCATTCATGGCGCGGAACAAAATTTCCGGATGGCCGCGGCGCACTTCAAAGAGATGACGCAACTGGGGCAGCGCCGTATTCACTGTATACAGCAGCCAAAAGCTGGCGATATCGGAGGCGGTGAATTCCGCGAGCGCCTGATTCTTTTGCCGACGCATGCCGGAAAGGGCGGCGCTCTTGGCGGTGAGGATTTCCATCAGCCGCCGCAGCATCGACATCAGGTACTCGCTGGCCTGGATGTCGAGCAGAGGCGGCACAAACGACGGGTCGAGTTCGAGGATTCCGTTATCGGCCCGCGTGACGCGCGCCACTTTGATCGCGGGAGTGCCCTCGCGCGCTTCACTATCCACGAGCAGGCGAAAATTTTTTCGCGCTACCTGGACCGGACGCTCGATCTGCGAAGCGTTTTCGTCGCGCAATAGCGCGATTTCGGCCAGATAGCGCGTATCGGCGTCGCCGCTGGCGGAACTCGCTACATTGATGCTTCCGCTGCGCCAGGCGGGCACGGCTAAATGCACGTCGATGGTGTCGCGCGTGAGCTCGAAATAGGAGGCTAGCGGTTTGGGCGGCGGCGGCGGATCGCTCGCGGGGATATCGAAAATGAGGCCGTCGGGGAAAATACCCGAAGCGGTGTCCATTTTGAGGTTGCCTCCGGCCAGCGCCTCGCGGTCGATGGTCAGCTCGCGAAAGCCCCAGGGAAAAAAGCTGAGCGAATCGGTCCGGAACTGAAGGATGTCTTCGTGAAAGATGTCCTGGGCCTGCAGATGCTGGGGCGAAAGGAAGGTTCCCTTGGCCCAGATGACGGGTTGCAGTCGTCGCATGGTGGCTTGGAAGAGCTATCTATATAGTGTCATGTCCGAGCCGGTCCGCTGTGGTGATTCTTGCGGGATTGGGTACAACGTTCTTGCGAATGTGGTAAAAACTGCGCTGCGGTGCGCGATGTTCTGCCGCAAGCTATTGAAATTGCAAAGCCTATTGTTTGGCACGCAGGATGCAAAAGAAAGAGACGTTAATGATGAATTCAAGCTCAGGGAATCATGGTTGCTCCGCATCCGAATCCCCCAGCACCAAGACACACCAAAAGTTATCCCTTCAACAACCCAACTATTAGCCCACCCGACCTAGAGTTCCCTGAGCAAATTCACCCTGAAAAGCCCGGCAATTCGCCGGCTTTTTCTTTTGCGGGGCGCCTTCGTATATTGAAATGTGATGGAATTGCGGCTGCTTCCGCTGATATCGAGCGCCACCGAAATCGTGCACGCTTTGGGAATGGGACGTTTTCAGGTGGGCCGGTCGCACGAATGCGATTACCCGCCGGAGGTTTCACGGCTCCCTGTATGCACCTGGCCCAATATCGCGGTGGATGGACCGAGCGCCGAGATCGACAGATTGGTCAAAGAGCGCGCCGCCGCGGCTGCCAGCATCTACGAAATGAATACTGAGCTGGTCCGCGAGCTTCGTCCCACGCACATCTTCACGCAGACGCAATGCAAAGTATGTGCTGTGAGTCTCGACGACGTGGAGCGAGCCATGCGCGCGGGTCTGAGTGCCGATGTACGCGTTGTGGCGCTCGAGCCTTATGCGCTGGGCGATCTTTGGCGCGACATACGGAGGGTCGCGGAAGCGTGCGGCTGTGCGGCGGAGGGCGACTCGGTGGCTGCGTCGCTCGAAGCGCGAATGGCGGCGATCGCCGCGCGCGCGGCTTCGGCGAAAACGAAGCCGAGAGTCGCGGCTCTGGAATGGATCGATCCGCTGATGGCCGCAGGGAATTGGGTTCCCGAACTGATTGAAATGGCAGGCGGCGAAAATCTCTTCGGTGTGGCGGGCGAGCATGCGCCGTGGGTGTCTTGGGAGCAAATACTCGCAGCCGATCCGGATGCAATCGTCGCGATGCCCTGCGGCTTCGGCCTAAAGCGCAGCGCGGCCGATGCGCGCCTGCTGGCAAACCGCACCGGTTGGAAAGGCGCGATCTACGCCTGCGACGGGAATCAATATTTCAACCGCCCCGGCCCGAGGCTGGTGGAATCGCTGCAAATCATGGCAGAAATGCTGCACCCGGAGATATTCGAGCCGCGGTTCGAGAGCAAGGGCTGGGTCCGCGTAGCCGCGGCCTGACGCAGGCTATTAACCTGGTCAGGCCGCGTTGCGAGGAACAATCGCTTCGATTTCCGCCTGTTTCTCGCGCCCGGCAATCTCGAGATCGTACTGCTGCTGAAGGTTCAACCAGAACTTGGGAGACATCCCGAAATACCTGCCGAGGCGTAGCGCCGTATCGGCGGAAATGGCGCGCCGGCCTTTAACGATGGCCAGAATCCGATTGGCCGGAACCTGAATTTTCAACGCCAGCGAATGGACAGTCAATCCTAACGGGTCGATCAACTCCTCTTTTAGGATTTCGCCGGGAGTTACTGGCGGAAGAAGGTTTAGGCTTCCCTTTGCCGGTTTAGTGGTAATCCGTGATCTCGACTTCATAACACGATCCGTCCTTCCACCGAAAGCAGATCCGGTACTGATCATTAATTCTGATACTGTATTGGCCCCTCCTGCTTCCGGATAACTTTTCGAGACGATTTCCAGGGAAGACGGCCAGAGCCTGTAATTCTTCAGCGGCCTCCAACATCGCAAGCTTTTTGCGAGCCGTTCTTTCAATCGCCTCGAACTGTTTTACGCGCTCGCCATTTGCCAGCTTCTCAGTATCGCGGCTGGCATAAGAAGCTATCAAGACTCCATTGTATTACGCAAAGCATATTACTTGGTGCGTACATGCGGGCGGTTCTGCTACAGGACACTGGCCGTTTCGATGTAGTCCAGCTTCGGGAAGTTTTCTTTCAAATACTGGTTGCCTTCAGCGGCGATTTGGTGCTGGTTGGGTCCGTTTCCGCTCGGAGGGCCGTCGCCGTAACCGGCATAGAGGTGCTGGATCACATCCATGCCCTGCACCACCTCGCCGAAAGGCGTGAAGCCTTGCGGATCGAGCAGCGCGCTGTTGTCGCGCAGATTGATGAATACCTGCGTGGTGCGCGAATCGGGCTGCCGCAGTTTGGCGAATACGATGGTGCCGGCTTTGTTACTCACCTTCGGCGGATCGTCCTGGATCGAAATCTCGCTCCAGCGCTGGTTCACCTTGGGATCGGCGTTGACGCCCCACTGCACTACGAAACCGGGCACAACGCGAAAGAAGGCATCGCCATTGTAAAAACCCGCTTTCGTCAGCTCATAAAAATGATCCGCGCCGCGCGGCGACCAATCGCGGTGCACGAGAAGAATCACGCTGCCTTTGGTCGTCTTGAGCTGGACGCGATAAGCGGCGGGCGCGGCGCCCGTTTCGACGGTATTCTTGCGCGAGCAGCCGGTTGCCAGCGCCAAAGCCGAGGCAAGAAACGCGCGCCGCTTCATTTCGCGTCTCTCCAATTCGGCCCGGCTCCGGTTTCGGCGATGAGCGGGACCGACAGTTCGTAAACCGTTTCCATTTCGTGCTTCACCAGTTGCATCAGATCTTCCCGTTCGGAAGGAGGCGCCTCGAAAACCAGCTCGTCGTGAACCTGCAGCAGCATGCGCGAGTGCATGCTGCGTTCCTCAAGCAGCCGTGCAATGCGGATCATGGCGATCTTAATGAGATCGGCCGCGGTGCCCTGCAGCGGCGTGTTTACCGCGGTGCGCTCGGCGAAATTGCGCGCCGCCGGATTGCGGCTCTGCATGTCGGGTATGGGACGTCTGCGTCCGAGCAGCGTTTTGGCGACGCCGGTTTGCCGCACCTCGGCGATCATGCGGTCGATAAATGTGCGCACGCCCGGATAGCGCTCGAAATAGCGGCGGATGTAGAGTTCCGCTTCCTTACGGTCGATGCAAAGCGCCTGCGCGAGACCGAACGGCGTCTGTCCATACACGATGCCGAAATTCACCGCCTTGGCGGAACGGCGCATCTCCGGCGTCACCAGCGCCGGGTCCACTTTAAAGACTTCGGCCGCGGTGCGCGTGTGGATGTCTTCGTTGCGCAGGAATGAATCCATCAGCACCGGATCTTGCGACATGTGGGCCAGCAGCCGCAGTTCGATCTGCGAATAATCGGCCACCACCAAGTCCCAGCCGGATTCGGGCACAAACGCGGCGCGGATCTCGCGCCCTTCTTCGGTGCGAATGGGAATGTTTTGCAGATTCGGATTCGACGAGGACAAGCGGCCGGTAGCGGCGCCGGTCTGATTGAACGTGGTGTGCAGACGCCCGGTCTCGGGCCGTATGAGCCAGGGAAGCGCATCGATGTAGGTGCCTTTCAGCTTGGCGAGTTGGCGGTAATCGAGCACCTGGCGGGCTATGGGATACGCCGGAGCGAGAGCTTCGAGCACGTCGGCGGCGGTCGAGATGGTCTTCCCTTTGCCCCACTTGACAGGGGCGGGCAAGCGCAGCTCTTCAAACAATACTTTGCCGAGCTGCTGCGGCGAATTGATGTTAAACGTGCGCCCGGCGATGCCGTAAATCCGCTCCGCGACCGCTTCCAGCCGCTGTTGGAGCCGGATCGACAGCTCGGCCAGCGCTTCGGTATCCACGCGAATGCCGGAAGATTCCATCCGCGCCAGCACGGGAGCAAGCGGCAGATCGATGTCGCGGTAAACGCCAGCGAGTTCCTGCGCCTGCAATTCGGGCCGCAGGATTTCCATAAGCGCCCATGTCGCTTCGGCCTGCTGGGCGGGGGCGGGGTTGAGCTTTCGATTCAGATAACGTTCGGCCAGCGCCTCAGCCGAACAGGCCGCCGGATCGGCGCACAAAAGAAAGGCGTAGAGCATCGCATCTTCGATGCCGGCGCCCGGGATGGCAGCGAATTCGAGGCCCAGGATTTCGGCGTTTCGGAGAAATGCTTTCGCGTCGTGAACCACTTTAACGACCGAATCCGAAAGCAGCAGCGGCCGAATATCGGAGAGCGAGTGCAGCGGCGCTGTCCGGCCCTGGCCGGTGCGATAGGAGAGCCCGAACAAACCGTTTGTCAGATCCAGTGCGATCGCGAGCGGCGCATCGGGCGGGCGCTCTTCGAGCCAGGCGGATAGTTCGCCGCCATTGTCGAATGCGGCGTAATCGCCTTTGCCGCTGTCGTCTTCCGGCGCGATGTCCTTCAGCAGACTGAAAAACTCCAGTTCCCGAAAAATGGTCTTCAACAGGGCCGTGTCGGCCGGCTGCGCGCGCAGAGCGTCGAGGCTCCATTCGATGGGCACTTCGGTATCGATGGTGGCCAAGCGCTTACTGAGCAGAACCTGGTCGCGGTTTGTTTGCAGGCTCTCGCGGTACATCTTGCGCTCGACTTCGGCGGCGCGGTCGAGAGCCGCTTCCACCGAACCGAAGCGCGCAATCAGATCGCGCGCGCCCTTATCGCCGATGCCAGGCGCGCCGGGAATGTTGTCGATGGCGTCGCCTTTGAGCGCCAGCAAATCGGCGACCTGCGACGGCTTCACGCCCATGAATTGTTCCACTTTCGCCGCATCGTACCACTCGTCGTCCTTCATCGGATTCAGCATGAACACGCGCTCGTTGACCAACTGCAGCAGATCCTTGTCGCTCGACACGATCGTCACTTCGAGGGGTGGGCCATGATCGCGGCGTGCGATGGCGCCGATCACGTCGTCGGCTTCGTAACGCGCGAACTGCAAAACCGGGATCCGCATGGCTTCGAGCAGCCTGCGGATATAGGGGATCTGCTGGCTGAGATCCTGCGGCATTTCGGCGCGGTTGGCTTTATAGGCGGCGAAGGCATCGGCGCGAAATGTCGGCTCCAGGCTTTCGAACACCGCGGCGATGTACTCGGGCTGGAAGCCGGCGATCAGCTTGCGCAGCATGTTGTGGAAGATGTAAATCGCTTCCGTCGATAGGCCGGTGCTGGTGCGCATGGGCGGGGCCTTGCTGCGCGCGCGCGCATGATAGGCACGGAAAATGAAGCCGAAGGTGTCGATCAGAAACAGACGAGGAGCAGGCAATATCCTCTAGCATAGGAGGACGGGCTTTAACACTGGGAGCTAAAGCTCCCAGCGGGTTAAAGCCCGCCCTCCGGGGACACATGCATTTCCGGTATCCGATATTTTTGAATCTGGCAGGCAAGCGCTGTCTGGTGACCGGCGAAGGAGGCGAGCTTGCCGGCAAGGTGCGGGAGCTTCTCACTTCAGGCGCGGAGGTTTCATACGTGAACCCGCGCGCCGAGGACGTGATCGCCGATCTGGCAAAACAAGGCGCCCTCCGCTGGCACGCCCGCGCCTTCGCGGCTTCGGATCTGGACGGTTGCTTTCTGGTGCTCTCGGCGCTGCAGGATAACGCCGCGTTGTTCCGGTTAGCCGAACAGCGAAAGGTGCTGTGCAACGCGGCGGACGATCCGGGCCATTCCCGGTTTATTTTCGGAAGCGTACACCGGCAGGGCGACTTCACCATCGCTGCCTCGACCAACGGAGCGGCGCCGGCGCTGGCGGTACGGATTAAGCAGCGGTTCCAGCAGGAAATCGGACCGGAATACGCAGTTTTTGTCGATATGTTGAAGCAAGTGCGTGGGGAAATCAAGCAGCGGATTCCCGATTTTGCCGCGCGCCGCGAGCTGTGGTACCGGATGGTCGATTCGGCCGCACTCGAGAAAATCCGCGCGGGAAACGCCCAGGGCGCTCGCGAGCAAATTCGAGAATTGATTGAGAGCGCCGCCAAACCGAATCCCGCCATGCTTTAAACTGAAGGTTGCGATTGGTCACCGCTTGACTTCACCAACCGTTCTGGACGCGCCTCCGCAGAGTCAAGGCGGGGCTGGTCGTTCCTTCCTACTTGTCTTCGCGTGCACGCTTATCGGCGCGCTTGCCCAAATCCTGATCAAACAAGGAACCGCCGGGCTCGGCCCTCTTAGCTCTCACATTTCGCTGCTCCAAGTAGCCAAGCATCCATCGCTGTTCTGGTTTTTTTCGCTGGGAATCCTCACCAACGTGAGGCTGTTTTGTGGCTATTGCATGTTCGGAGTGATGACGCTGCTGATGGCCATGGCGCTGAAAGGGCGCGAGCTTTCGCGTCTCTTCCCCATCATCGCGCTTACTTATGTCTGGGTAACCATCCTCTCCATCGCCGTGCTCGGCGAACACCTCAACCTCTTCCGCAGCCTCGGCATCATATTCATCGTGGGCGGGGTGTCGATTCTGGGCCTGAAAAAGTAAGCACCCGCCATGCATTCCGCCGTCACCACGCCGCTCAGCTCCATCGTACTGGTGCTCTTCGGCGCCTTTATCGGTTCTTTCGGCGCGGTGTTTCTTAAGGTTGGCGCCGAGTACATGAAAGGCAGCCTGGCGCGCGTCTTCGTGAACTACTGGCTGGGCCTGGGCGTCGTGCTTTACCTGCTCTCCTCGGTTTTCTACATGATGGGCGTGGCGCAGGGCGAGCTGACAGTGCTCTATCCCATGGTTTCGATCGGCTACGTCTGGACAATTCTGTGGGCGCGCATCTTCTTCAAGGAACCGTTCACGATGGCCAAGATCGGCGGCCTGGCCCTGATCATCGTCGGCGTGGCCCTGATCAACCTGGGCAAAGCGTAGCCAGCTAGCGCAGAATATAGGCGCGCCAGATTTGCACGAACTTCTTCAACGCTTCCGGCCGGCGCCTGCGCGCGATCATGTCGGCAATGGCCGCGGCGGTCCAGACAAAGAAGGCATAGGCAATCCAGTCGGCGGGTAAAGCGAATTGCGCAACAAAGAGCGCAAACATGGATGCCGCTTCCCACCAGGCGAGTTCCATGTTGGCCAGGAACACGACCGCGACCGAACTCTGAGCAATAGTCAGCAGCAATTGCGCTTCCTGCTGCGGATCGAGGGGAATGGCCGAGAAGGCGCCCCGGCTCAGCGAGAAGGCGACCGGAAGCATCGCCATGAGCAGCGTCCACTGATTGATGTTGCTGGAGGCGATGTTCATCAGTCCGATGGAAGCGCGCTCGCTGTGCTTGGCGAAATAAAACGTCGAGACAATTTCGGGGAATTCGGAGATGAGCGGAGCGAGCCATTCGATGACCACGAATGTCGGAATGGCGACGGCGCCGGCTAAAGCCATCAAACTGCCGAGAAAAGGCGCGGCGGTGAAATAAATGAGCACGCCGCCGGCCAAGAAACAAGCAGTAATTCCGGCGATGCGGCGGCGCCGCGGGGCCAGCACGATGTGCCGCGGCACGGTGTCCAATTCTTCAACCGCCTCGCGCTCCTGCACGGGAAGCCTGGTGAGGAACCATAGGTAGCCCGCATACAAGGCCACTAGAATGACGGCATCGTATACTTCCAGGCTGTCCTTCGCCCAAATCACGAACGCATAGATGATGGGCCCGATGAGGCCGATCACTTCCGCGCTCTGCTGCGGGTCGAGAGCGATTTTGCGCATCGGCTGCCGGGTGCGCCGGCGATGCACGAAGGCTGCCGTTACGTAGATCATGGGCCAGGCAAAGCCGATGAGCAGACGGATGGCGCCGGTAAGATTCGCGATCAGCAGCGTGGTTTCCTGATGCCAGGCCAGCACCGCTTCCACGGCGAATTCGGGAAGCGTCTGCATCCAGGCGAGAATGGCCAGCGCGAAGCCTTGCGCTACGAAGAACTGCGCCGACTCGGCGCCCCAGGTCATCAAGACCGCCGCGAATAGGATGCAGGGAGCGGTCCAGGCGGCAGCCCAAGGGCTCGAACCGGCCAGGGGCGCGGCGATCAAGAGAAGCATAAATCCCGCCGAGCGGAATTGAGCTTGGACTGGGTTATACAAACGCGATTTCCGGGTTGCGATCGGAGCGGGATCGCCTCAGGATCGAATGTTTTTCGAAGGCCGCGGCTTTGGCGGGAAAGTCCATCCGATAATGGCCGCCCCGGCTTTCCTGGCGGTTGAGTGCGGCGAAAGCAATCAACAATGCCACTTGGTGCATGTTCCGCAGCTCGAATGCGGCCAGCGAGGGGGGCGCCGGCTCCCCGCAAGGACACAAGCGCAGATCCGTGTATGCGGCCTCCAGTTCGGGGCCGCCGCGCAGGATGCCGCAGGAGTTCCAGGCGAGGCTGCGCAGTTCCGGTTCGGAAATCGCCGGGAAGCAGGGCTGGGGGCAGCACGCTGCTTCCGCGTGCGAGGAGACCGGGGCGGCCGAGCCCATCGACGCCCCTGCCCGCGCGCCAAAGACAACGCCTTCCAGAAGCGAATTACTCGCCAGGCGGTTGGCGCCGTGGACGCCCGTGCAAGCCGCTTCGCCGGCCGCACAGAGCCGCGGGATATTGG
>JBOGMI010000718.1:0-2691 GCA_050746645.1 Bryobacteraceae bacterium
CGTACAGAGCCAACGATGTCGTCGTAGAGCGATACGACCCGTATACCCTCGCCATGATCCTCGAGATAGGCTTTCCCAAGCCGCGCGGCGATGACGTTCATATCCGCCTGCGCCTGTCGGATAGACACCCCATATTTCAGCCGCCCTACGACGAGATAATTGAGTCCCGACCGCGTCGATGTATCGGGGAAAAAGCCCGCCGGAATCCATACCTGCGCTCGGGAGGGGAAGTCAAACCGTGGCGGCATCACGCCAATCACGGTAAATGCCAATCCGTCCATCCGGATTGTCTTGCCGATCGCTTCGGGCGCCTGCCCAAAGAGTGTTTCCGATAGCGCGTAGCCGAGAATAGCGGTCGGTGTGCCGCCGGGCGTCTGCTCTTTGCGAGTAAATGTCCGCCCGATCACGGCGTGCGTCTCCATAGTCCTGAAAAATCCGCTCGACACGGCTGCCCCTTCGATGTGCCTCGACCGAAAATCGCCGGCAAGACTCACCTCTGCACCCTGGTAAGCGGCTAGAGCGTCCATTGATCGATTTTGGACGCGCCAATCCTTGAAATTCAGCCAGGACACATATGTAGAATGGCCGCTCTTGTTTGTCTGCCAAAGCTGAACCAGCCGCCCCGGATGCGGATACGGCAACGCACTCAACAAGACCGCCTTTACCACGCTGAACATCGCCGTGTTCATGCCGATGCCCAGCGCCAGCACGGCGATCGCAATGCCTGTAAATCCTGGCGTCTTCGCCAGCATGCGGCAGCCGAAGCGGACATCCTGGATTACCTGCTCGGCTGCACTCCAGCCCCACACTTCGCGGCTGCTCTCCTTGAGCAGAGTGGGGTTCCCAAACTGAAGGCGGGCGTTCCTGCGCGCCTCTTCTTCTGTCTGGCCTTGCTCGATGAGCGTTTGCGCGATCTCGTCAACGTGAGCGGCCATTTCGTTTGCCAGTTCGCGGTCTGCACGGCGACGTGCGAACCAACGCGATGCGAGATTCATGACTCCGCGGGCCTCATCACCCGGCCGATACCCGCGAGCAGGCGCTCGAACCCGGCGCGCTCGCGCTCCAGTTGCTTCCGTCCCGCCGCCGTCAGCTTATACGTCCGGACGCGTCTGTTTTGCGCCGAAATGGTCCATTCGGCTACCACCCAGCCCTCGCGCAGGAGCCGCTGCAAGGCCGGATAGAGCGAACCCTCCTCCACTTGCAGCACGTCTTCCGATACCCGCCGGATATCCTGCGCAATCGCGTACCCGTGCAGCGCGCCGCGGCGCAGCGTCTGCAAAATGAGCATCTCCAGAGTGCCCGGCAACAAATCGCCTCTCAATACAATGCCCTCCAAAGATATTCTATACCTAGAATATCTTTGCCAAGTGGAGGGCGTGCGCCAGGAATGTGCGTGCTACTGCGTGACGGGCGTTAATTCGTAATGGTGCGTCTTGGGCTGCGCCTCCTCGTGGGCTTGGCCGATCAGGCCGTTTTGCTCGCGATCGAGAGCGGTCAGCAGATTTTTCACCGCGTCCTGCACGCCGGGCGTCTTATCTTTCCTCAACGCCACCTGAACAGCGCGCCAGCCGTAGAAGCGCAGATCAACCCGATGCCAGACCGAAGTCAAAACCTGGTGCGCCTGATCCATCATGGGCGTGTCGTAGCGAGCCAGGTTGATGCCGTGAGTGAGTTGGCCTTTACTGAACGTTCCGACGGGATGGCCATCGATGGAAAGCTGATAACGTGCTGCTTTCAGGCCCGAAGTCTGCAACGTTTCCTCGTCCAGCGCGTGATACATCCCTGTGAGCTTCGTCACCAGGGCCGCAACCGGATTGATCGCCTGGGAAGCGAGCGGCGGCAGCGGCCAGAAGATGGTATCTTCCCGCCGGAACGGATCGGGAGGGAATTGCGGCCATTTTGTGGAATGTAGCGTCATGATCGGATAAGGCAGCGCTTTGTCCGTCTGGGTCCAGGAGATGGCTCCGTTTTCACTCGATAAGTTGGTGGCTTTCGTGTTTTCCGAGCGCCTGATCGAAGAGGCGGCTGCATCGATGTGAACGCGGCTGACCAGGGCGGGCGCATTCCAGGCTTTTAAGAGCTGCTGAGCCATCACCAACTCGGTGCTTGGCCCAGGATGAACGCGGCCTGGAATGATTTTCCCCGCGAGCCCCGGGTCGCTTTTCTGCGCTTCTTTCATCAGCTTGACCAAGGGGCCGTGAAAATCGACGACCTTCAGGTGATAGCGCGCACCCAGTTTGCGCACAAACGCGCTGTATTGCTGCATCACGTTGTCGTAACCACCCGGCTCGTGATTGGGATTGTGAGGATAGGACGGAGTTTGGGTGATATCGTCCCAGGGCGTCGGCTCAATCAGGACAATTTTCACGCCGGGCAGATGCTCCTGAAGCGACTGGATGATGTGGACGTAGCCTTTTTTGTAAGTCTCGAAGATGGCCGGGTCCATCGGCCGGTAGCTGCCGTCGTTCATGCCGAGCATGATGGTGACGATATCGGGCTTAAAGGGAAACACGTCGCGTTTGAGGCTCAGGTCCACCGGCGCGGTCCAGTTGCCGGTAACTCTGGCGCCTCCCACGGCCGAATTCCTGAACTTGACTTTCAGATCGGGAAAGCGCGTTCGGACGTAGGTCTCGATAGCGACCGGGTAATAGCGCTGTTCGGTGATGCTATCGCCGTAGAACAGCACGCGGT
>JBOGMI010000719.1:0-7075 GCA_050746645.1 Bryobacteraceae bacterium
GTTCGGGGTCCTCATGGTTTTGATCGTCGGGTCTCTGGCCTGGCTCGCCGTGGGTGGCATTAAGGACACGCAGACCTATTACAAGACCATTTCGGAGCTGCAGAAAATGGGCCCGAAGGCGCACACCCAGCGGTTTCGGGTCGGCGGGAACGTGGCGCCGGGTTCCATTATCAAGGACGGGACGCGGGTCTCTTTCGTGCTGGAGCAAGGCGTCTACCGGCTGAACGTTGTCTATACAGGAAACAGCGCGCTGCCCGATACGTTTCGCGACGGATCGCAGGCGCTGGCCGATGGTCGGCTGGGACCGAACGGGGTTTTTCAGGCGAGTCAGGTCGAGGCCAAGTGCGCTTCCAAGTATGCGCCGAAACCTGTGCATCCCCATAATCTTTCGCAACCGGCCTCGACAGCCAAGACAGGCAGGGTTTTGTCTTCGACCGCCGGCCATGCATAAGAAGGCAGTAGCGGAGCTAAAGCTCCGCGCGGGCGCAAGCCCGCCCTCCACGGGACTAGGTTAGAAACATGGAAAATATCGGCGCGTTAGCGGTACTGCTTGCCTTCTGCTTGACGGCTTTTTCGGTTGTCGGGTCGGTAGCCGGAAAATACGGACGCCGCCCGCTGCTGGTTTTCAGCGCCGAGCGCGCGGTTTACGCGGTCTGGATGCTGCTCACGGCGGCCTCCGCCATTCTGGTTTCGCTGCTGCTCACAGGCAATTTCCGTATCGCCTACGTAGCCGAGCATTCGAACCAGGCCATGTCGCCGCTCTACAAGTTCACGGCGTGGTGGGGCGGACAGCAGGGATCGCTGCTGTTTTGGAGCTGGCTGCTGGCGAGCTATGCGGCGATTGTCGTTTACACCAACCGGCGCAAATTCCGCGAAATGATGCCAATCGTGATCGCGATTCTGATGACCACGCTGGCGTTTTTCGTGGGCATGATCACCTTCGTTCTGGGCCCGTTCCAGGTGCTGACGCTCGGCGGCCACGGCATCGTCAACGCCGGCGATGGAAACGGTCTCAGCCCGCTGTTGCAGTGGTGGACTATGGCCATCCATCCGCCCATGTTGTATCTCGGCTACGTGGGTTTCAGCGTGCCGTTTGCCTTCGCCATGGGATCGCTGATTACGCATCAGAAGGGCGAGGCATGGATTCACACCACGCGGCGCTGGGCGATCGTGACCTGGATGTTCCAAAGCACGGGCTTGCTGTTGGGCATGTATTGGGCCTACACGGTGCTCGGCTGGAGCGGGTATTGGGGCTGGGATCCGGTGGAAAATGCGGCGCTGCTGCCCTGGATCACGGCGACGGCTTTCCTTCATTCCGTGATGATGCAGGAAAAGAAGGGAATGATGAAGGTGTGGAACATGGTGCTGGTCTCGACGACATTTTTGCTGAGCATTTTGGGCACCACGCTGACGCGCACCGGGCTGGTCGCCTCCGTACACGCCTTTGCGCAATCGCCGGTGACGCCGTATTTCGTGACCTTCCTATGCAGCGCAGTGGTGCTGACCGCCATCGCGATCGTTTGGAATCGGGGCCAGCTTAAGAGCGAAGCAAAGCTGGAGAGCGTGGTTTCGCGCGAGTCCAGTTTCCTGTTCAACAATGTGATTCTGCTGGCGAGCTGCTTCGCCGTTCTCTGGGGCACGCTGTTTCCGGTCATCATGGAAGGGCTGACCGGGGTGAAAGAGACCATCGACGCGCCTTATTATGTGCGCGTGAATGTACCCATTGCGCTTTTTTTGCTGTTTCTGACCGGGGTCGGGCCGCTGATCGCGTGGCGCAAGAGTTCGCTGAACAGTTTGAAGCGAGCGTTCCTCGTGCCGTCTGTCATTGGTGTCGCGGTTGCGGTCCTTCTGGCCCTTGCGGGTATTCACGACATAGCGGCGCTGGTTTCGTTCGGGTTGTGCGCATTCGTGCTGTCGTCGATTTTGGGCGAATTCTGGAAAGGTTCGCGCGCGATTCAGGCGAAAGAGCATTTGGCGCTGCCTAAATCGGTATTCGAACTCACGCGGCGTAATACGCGGCGCTATGGCGGCTATCTGGTACATATCGGCATTGTGCTGATGTTTATCGGGTTCACCGGGCATGCCTTCGACCTGCACCAGACGCACAATCTGGGTCTCGGCCAGAGCGTCCGTTTCGGCCATTACACGCTCAAACTGCTCAGCGTCAACGACAGCCAAAACCCGAATTATCAATACCAACACGCAGTTCTCTCGGTGCTGCAAAACGGCAAACAAGTCGGCGAGCTGCAGCCGGAGATCCGCGTGTACAAGGCCAGCCAGGAGCAGGACACGATCATAGGCATTCGCCGGCGCCTGAACGAGGATTTGTATGTGACCTTCGCAGGCGTTTTGCCTGACAATTCGAAGGCGATTTTCGAGATGTATCAATTGCCGCTGGTCGATTGGATCTGGATCGGTTACGCGGTTCTGCTTTGCGGGATTATTATTTGTCTGATTCCCGCAAAGGTGCGTTTGGTGTATCCGCGCACGGAGGTAGTAGGTATTGCCGCCACGCCTGCGACAGTGCAGTCTTAGACTGCTCGCCGCGTTCTTTATTTCGCTAGCTGTTGCGTTCGCGCAAAACCCGACGCAATACATGACCCCGGGCGTGCTGCGCGTGGGGAGCAAACTGGCCTGCCGCTGCGGAGGCTGCCGCAGCAGTATGGCGAGTTGTCCCATGCTGCGCTGCGATTCCTCGGTTCCGGCGCGCAAGCGGATTTACGAAATGCAGCAACGCGGGATGAGCGACAAGGCGATCGTCGCCACGTTTGTGAAGGAAGGCGGCGTGGCGGCGCTGGTTGCTCCGCCAGCGGAAGGTTTTGGCGGAATCCTCACTTGGACCATGCCGGGGGTGGCGCTGCTGATCGGGTTTCTGATCTACTCGTGGTTCGTGCGCAAGAATCGCAAGCCTGCGGCGCCGCTGACGGCGGAGGATGAGGCGATGATCGACCGCTTCCGGACGCAAATGGATCGCGAACTCGGCGAATCTTCGGAGCCGGAAGACAAATCATGATCGCAGCCGTCTCCATTCTGATCCTGATTGCCGCGCTATTTTTCACACTCTACGTGCGCAAGCAGGACATCCCGGAGCCGGAGCCGGTTTCGCCGGTGCAGCATTTAGAGGACCGCAAACAGGCGATCTACGATAATCTGCGCGATTTGCAATTCGAGTACCGGCTGGGCAAGCTGTCGGACGAAGATTACCAGCGGACGAAGCATGCGCTCCAGAGAGAATTGGCGGGCGTGCTGGCTGAAATGGAAGAGATCATCAAAGGGCTGGGCTTGAAGCCGACGCCGGTTCCCATGCCGCGGAAAGCTGCGGCGCCGGCGGCATCCATCGTTTGCCCGCATTGCGGTGCGGCGTTTCCACAGCGGCTGAAATATTGCGGCGAATGCGGCAGGGCCATCGCATGAAGAGTCTTCTGGCAGGGACTGTATTTTTGCTGGGCTGTGTACCGCTGATGGCTTCGATCGATGGAACCGTATTGAACGGCACCACGGGCAAGACTCAAGCGGCCGCGCAAGTCAACCTGATGCAGCCGGGCGGGCAAGGCATGCAGGTGCTGGCAAAAACCGAGACCGATGCGTCCGGCCATTTCGTCTTTAACCAAGCGCGGCCGATGGGACCGATTCTGTTGCAAGTGCGGTACAAGGGCGTTCACTACGACAAGCTGCTGACGCCGAACGTTTCCGCTTCGAACGTTCAGTTGGAGATTTACGAGCCAACGAAATCTCCGGCCGTGGCGCAAGTGGCGCAGCGCATGCTGATCTTCGACGCCAATACCAGCCGGATCGGCGTGGAGGAGATGGCGATTATCGAAAATCAGTCGAAGCAGACCTACAACAACCGTTCACTCGGAGCACTGCGCTTTTTTCTGCCGCCGGCCGCGAACGGACAGGTGCGGGTGAGCGTGCAGGACGCAAGCGGCATGCCGCTGCCCCGCCCGGCGGAAAAAACTGCAACCGAGCATGTGTTTCGCGTCGATTTCCCGATCAAGCCGGGCCAAACGGAGATTAACGTGAACTACACGCTACCGGTCGGCTCTCCGTTTACTTATCGCGGCCGGGTAGTGGGCGTGAAGGGCATGCAGGCCGGCCCGCTGCGGCTAGTCGCGCCGCTGGGGATCACGCTGGGCGGCAGCGATATTCAGGAGCTGGGCATCGAACCCACGACGCAGGCGGGTATTTATAACATCAAAGGAAACGGGAATTTTTCGGTGGAGATTACGGGAACCGGTTCGATGCGGCAGGATGCGAATGCCGACAACAGCGACGAACCCCAATACATCCCGGGCAAGCCGCCGATTTATAAACATCGCAGTTTGCTGCTGGGGCTTGCGCTAACGATTTTGGCGCTGGGCGCGGTAGTGCTTTACCGCACTTCGCCGAGAAACTCAGAACCCCGACCGTCAGGGAGGGGCTAGCTACTATGCCTGAAGCCATCGCTCTCGACAGCGTCTGGAAGTACTACGGCGATTACCCGGCGCTGCGGAATTATAGCTTGCATATAGAAGAACGGGCGTGCTGCGCGCTGCTGGGCCGGAACGGCGCGGGGAAGACCACGCTATTGCGCATCCTGGCGGGGCTTAGCCATTTCCAGCGCGGCACGGTGCGGATTTTCGGCGAATCGCCGCGGGCGGGCCACGCGCGACGGCAGATCGGGTTTCTGGGGCATGGGATTGGCGTGTACGAAGACTTGGCTGCGCGCGAGAATCTTCTGTTTTTCGCACGCATTGCCGGTGTGCCCCATGGCCGCGCGGTTGCCGACGAGTGGCTGGAACGTGTCGGCCTGGCGCGCGTCGCCGATATGCCTGTTCGGCAGTTTTCGCGCGGCATGCGGCAGCGGCTGGCGCTCGCGCGGACATTTCTGCATCGGCCCAACGTTTTATTGCTCGACGAACCGTTCACTTCGCTCGACGACCGCGCTATCGGAATGTTTACCGAACTGCTCGGCGAAGCGCGCCAGCGGGGTGCGACCATTGTTTTATCGACACACCAGATTCGCGAAGCACTGTGCGCGGCTTCGCATGTCGCTTTGATCGAAAACGGAAGATTGCGTTACGCGGGCGAGCGGACGCAGGAGATGCTCGATGACCCCACCCTTCTCTACCGGCTCTATACGACCCTGGGCGCGGCCTAGAGCAGCCATCTCCGCGCCTCTGCGTCCGCTGCGCCAAGTGCTCACCGTCGCAGGCAAGGATCTGTCCGTCGAATGGCGCACCAAGGAGTCGCTGAACGCCGCGGCTGCGTTTGCCGTCGCGATCCTACTGCTCTTCAGCTTTGCGTTCGATCCGACCGAATCGGCCAATCGCGGCTATTTCGCCGGGCTGTTGTGGCTCGTATTCGCCTTTGCCGGAGCGCTGGTGTTCAACCGCGGCTTTGCGCGCGAGCTGCCCAACGAATGCCTGGACACGCTGCTGTCGTCCCCGCTTTCGCCCGCGAGCCTGGTGCTGGGCAAGGCGGTCGCGGTGTTTGTCATGTTGATCGTGGTGGAGATCGTATCGCTTTTTGTCTTCGGCATTTTCTACAACGTGAGCTGGTGGCTGCATTTGGCCCAATTGGCGGGTATTTTTGCGCTGGCCACCTGGGGCATTTCGATCGTCGGGGCGGTGTTCGGGGCACTGACGGTGAACTTGCGGCTGCGGGAATTGATGCTGCCCATCATCGTTTATCCGCTCCTGGTTCCGCTGCTGGTCGCCGCGATCGAGCTGACCAACACGCTGTTTCAAAACCAGCCGCTGACGCCGGATTTGCTGCTCTACGCGCGGCTGTTGATCGTGTTCGATGTTGTGTTTACGGCGCTGGCGCTGCTGCTGGCGGAAACGATCCTGGTGAATTAGCGAAAATAGAGATATCCAGTATGCGTGACAAACTTGCGATTGCACTGGCGGCCATTGCGGCCTGCCTGCTCGCCTTCGGGCTATATCGAATCTTTCGGGTGGTGCCGGACGACGCCCTGCAAGGCCCGATCTACCGCATCCTCTATTTCCATGTGTCGGCGGGAATCGCCGGAATGATCGGCGATTTCGTGGCGCTCCTGTTCAGCGTTATGTATCTCAGCTCGAACCAATTGCGGTGGGATTCGCTGGCCGCTTCCATCGTCGAGGTCTCACTCGTTTTCTCCGTGGTCAACCTCGTGACCGGCAGCATTTGGGCGCATATCATCTGGGGCGTGTGGTGGACCTGGGGCCCGCGGCTCACCTCGCAACTGGTCTGCATCCTGATTTTCGCCGCCTATCTCATGCTGCGGCGCGGGATCGACGAACCGACTCAGCGCGCCCGGCTGTCCGCGGCGTTGTGCATCTTCGGCTGTGTCGACGTGGTGGTTGTCTGGAAATCGATCGAATGGTTCCGTAACCTGCATCCAAGCCCCGTGCTTAGCATTCGCACCGGCGGCGGGGACATCGCTCCCGCGATGGAGGAGTATATGATTTACTTGATCCTGGTGGCGCTGCTGCTCTTGGGCGCTTCACTGGTGCTGGTACGCACGCGCCAGGAGGCGACCGCGCGAGAGATCGATTCGCTGCGGCGTCTGGCCCATGCGGCTCAATAACAGTATGAAGAACTGAGGAAAAGATATGGACGAAGCCCGCGATCTCACATTTTTGTTTTACGGTTTTCTGGCCGCCTGGGTGATTGTGCTGCTTTACGTGATCAGCCTGGCGCGGCGGGGAGCGCGGCTGAAGAAGGAACTGGAACAAGTGAAGCGGCTTTTCAACGAAGCGCCCGAAGAAAGTGGCGAACGGATTGAAGAGCGGGTGCGTTAAATTTCGCATCCGTGATGAAGCCGGGGGCAACTAAGCGAACTGACGACTTGCGGCCGGAGTATGATCTCTCGCGGTTGCGAGGCGGAGTTCGAGGCAAATATTAGACTCCAGTAAGATTATCCCACCTTCATCACGATCAATGTCATATCGTCGTGCTGCGGCGCGCCCTGCACAAACTCGTCGGCCGCATTCATCATGCACTGAAGGATCTCGCCGGCGGCACGTTCATGCGCTGCCGCGCAACTGGCGATCATCCGCTGCTCGCCCCATTCTTCGTCGTCCCTGGCCATGGCTTCGCTGACGCCGTC
>JBOGMI010000720.1:0-3021 GCA_050746645.1 Bryobacteraceae bacterium
TCCGAAGCCTTTTGATAATCGCTGCCCGTGCAGGCTTGCAGAAATCCGGTTACGGCGGAGCGCGGATTTGTGCGCCCGAGGGCGTCTGTTGGTTTGGGCGGTGCGGCGGAAAGCAGCGACGCGCCGCAGAGAAACAGCGCCAGAGCGCTTAGCCTAAGTGCGAACGACCGGGGACAGGCGACTCTGTCCCAAGCGGCTTTTGCGCGTCGACGGAGCCGCCTGTCCCCCTTTTGCCTAAGTGAGTAAGTCATTTGCGCGTTCCGTTGTTCGCGAAGACAGCCGCGGCTTGAAAAGCGTACTGCCGGAAAATCTTTTCGGCGCGGGTTTGAAAATGGCGGCCGAGGCTGGTCATGCCCACCGTCCGCGAAGCGTTCCGATTGGCGATGGGGACGAAACGGCAGCCGCGCACCGGCTGCACGGCCATCCGCGGCACCGCGGAGATGCCCATTCCGGCGGAGACCATTGCTAGGATCGTCGCAAACTGGCCGCTTTCAAACACGATGTTGAGCGAGAGGCGCGATCTGTGGCAAGCCTCGATGGTGCTGTCGCGGAAGCAATGACCTTCTTTAAGCAGCAGGAACCGGCTTTCTTTGGGAATTTCTTCAAGGCGTACCGAGCCGAGTCCGGCAAACGGGTGAGCCGCCGGAACCACCAGGAAGAACGGCTCGCGGAAAAGCTCGGTCGAGATCAGGTCCGGCGCATCGAGCGGGAGCGCCGCGACGATCAGATCGACGCCGCCCGCGTGCAGGTGTTCGAGAAGGGCCGGGGTGGTCTCTTCGACCACGTTGATAGAGATGGCCGGATGCCGCCGTGAAAATCCGCCGAGCAGCGAAGGCAGCAGATACGGTGCGATCGTCGGAATCGTCCCGATCGTCACCTCTCCTTTGTCCTTGCCGCTCATCTCCAAAATCTCCGTTTTCGCTTCGGAAAGCTCGCGCAGGATAAGCTCGGCTTTGGGCAGGAAGGCCGCACCGAACGCAGTGAGGCGGGCGGACTTCGATAGCCGGTCGAAGAGCCTGGCGCCCAGTTCGGCTTCCAGCTTCTGGATCTGCTGCGAGAGCGAAGGCTGAGCGACACGCTCGGCACTTGCGGCGCGGGTGAAAGTCCCGTTTCGGGCTACGGCGCAAAAATAGCGAAGCTGATGAATCTCCATCGGTCAGGGTGCTAGTTCTTTATCCTATAGCACGGATAGGAAACATATATTGGACCTATGGAGTAAACCGGCCTAGGCTTGTGTGTGAAAGGACGGTTTTATGGCTGAAGTAAAAGCAGGCGATGTAACCCAACGCGTAGGTGTGGAAACGATACGCGCGCGCGGCGTGGACGTCCCGAAACTGATTAAGATGCTGGTAGCGAACGCGGCGGCGGAGTTCTCGAGCACGTATTATTACTACACAATCTTACGGATGCATCTCGCTGGGCACGAAGATTTGAAGGAAATCTGCGAAGATGCGCGCCTGGAGGATCGCGCTCACTGGGAGTTGATTGTTCCGCGGATCTATGAGCTCGGCGGCGAGCTGCCGAACGATCTCCCAACGTTCCATAATCAAGCCGGATGCACGCCGGCGAAACTGCCCGATCCTCCTACGGCGGTCAATATTCTGATCGTGCTGCTCGAATCCGAGCGCTGTGCGATTCGCAGTTGGACTGCGGTCTGCGACATGACGTTCGGAAAAGACCCGCGCACGTACGATATGGCCGCTCGCATTTTGAACGAAGAAGTCGAGCACGAGGCATGGTTCATCGAACTGCTGGCCTTCCAGCGCGATGGAAAATCGATTCCGTCCGGACACTTCCGCCGCGGCCAGCCGGGAGACGCGCCTTACAGCAAGAACCGCCAGTTCTACACTCCGTAACGCCATGCACAAACCAGGGACAGGCTTCGAATTTCCGGACCACGATTCTCCCAAAGAACAAGACTCCGGCCCGGAAATTCGTTGCCTGTCCCCGGTTTGGCCGGTGGCGCTCGAAACTCCCGAGGGCGAGCGCCGCTTCGAGTGCGGCGAGGACGAGTTCCTGTGGGATGCGGCCGCACGCAATGGGATCGTCTTGCCGGCGATCTGCCATCAGGGCAGATGCCTGACTTGCGCGGGACGCCTGCTAAGCGGTGAAGTAGATCAGTCGGCTTCGGCGACTTACTTTCCGGAAGACCGCGCGGCCGGCTATGTCTTGCTCTGCACGGGAGCGCCGCGCGGCCCGGTTCGCATTCGCACGCACGAAGAGGAGGCCATGAGAGAGCATCGGCTGCGCCTGCGGCTGCCGGCGCCGTATGCATGATGCTACCGTCAAAGCGTTATGCGGCGTATCCCGACGGACATGTTTTGCGCGCTTCTGCTGAGTCTTGGATTCGTTCCGGCTCTCGTATTCGCGGCGGAACAGCCGCCCACCTTGCGGCTTCCCGATACCGTCGCGCCCACCAGCTATCGCGTGAAGCTGGCGATTGATCCCGCCAAGATCACCTTTGACGGCGACATCGCCGTCAAGATCGGCGTCAAGCAGCCGGTCGATACCATCTGGCTGAACGCAACCAATCTGGATATCCACGACGCCACGCTCACGATGAGCGGCAAAACTTTGAAGGCCGAGGTCGTTCCAGGCGGTGCGGATTTCGTCGGTCTGCATTTCGAGCGGCAAATTCCTAAGGGCGCGGCCGAGATCCGCATCCGCTACACCGGTCACGTCCGGCTGAAGGACAGTTCAGGCGTCTTCCGGATGGTCGAAAAGGGAAACAATTACATCTTCACGCAATTCGAATCTACCGATGCGCGAGATGCCTTTCCTTGTTTCGACGAACCTTCTTATAAGGTTCCGTGGCAACTTACATTAACGGTGCCGAAGGACGACAAAGTCGATAGCAACACGCCCATAGAGAGCCACCGCCCAAACGGCAATCACGTCACTTACACGTTTAAGCGCACCAAGCCGCTGCCGAGTTACTTGATCGCCTTCGCGGTAGGTCCGCTGGAATTTGTAAATGCAGGCACGGCGGGCCGGAATCACATTCCCGTGCGGATCGTTACG
>JBOGMI010000721.1:0-5667 GCA_050746645.1 Bryobacteraceae bacterium
TCTCCGGCTCTTGCCGAAAGAAATACCACGGGAATGGAGCGAGTAGCCGGATTCTCGCGCAGCTTTTCCAGCAGTTGAAAGCCGTCCCATTCCGGCATCATCACGTCGGACAAGATTAAATCCGGAACCTTTGCGACCGCGGCCTCCAACGCTTCCTTGCCGTTGCGCACAGCGGTCACTTCGTACTCCGGCTGTAGCAGACGCCGCAGATACTCGCGCATATCGGAGTTGTCGTCGGCTACGAGAATGCGGCCGCGCGGCGCCGCTTCCGGATGAGCACGCGCAGGAGGTTCGATCTCGGCGACTCCGGCAGCCTCGCGCGACTCGCGCAGCCAGCCCAGCGCCTCTTCGACGTAGGCGTTGCTCGGCGGTCCGCTTGCCGGCGCTTGCGGCTCTGAAAAGCGCGCCTCTCGCAGCGGCGATTCGGTGAAGGGAATGGAAACGGCAAACGTGCTGCCTGTGCCGGGCGCGCTCTCAACGCTGACGGCGCCGCCGTGGAGGCGGGCCAATTCCTGCACCAGCGCCAGGCCAATGCCGGTTCCTTCCTGGGTGCGGGCGCGGGCGCCCTTGACGCGGTGGAAGCGTTCGAACAGCCGCGGCACTTCGGTTTCGGGAATTCCCGTTCCGCTATCGGAGACGGAAAGCTTCACCTGGCCCGCTTCTTCTCTGAGCTGGATGGCAACCCATCCTTCGAAGGTGTACTTCAACGCGTTCGAGAGCAGGTTGAGTACAATCTTTTCCCACATCTCACGGTCTACGCAGACCGGCCGCGGAAGCGGCGGGCAATCGACCCGGAAACTCAAGCCCGCCCGATCCATCGCGGAGCGAAAGACCGAGGCCAGCTCGGCGGTAAAGGCGGCTAAGTCCACAGGCTCCAGGTTCGCCGGAACGCGGTCGGCCTCGATGCGCGAAAAATCGAGCAGCGCATTCACGAGTTTCTGCATCCGCAGCCCGTTGCGGTAGACAAGCTGCAGCGCATGCAGTTCGGAGTTGGCCGCTTCGCCGCGGCTCAGCAGGTCCTGCAGGGGTCCGAGCATCAGGGTAAGGGGAGTGCGAAACTCGTGGCTGACGTTGGAGAAAAACGCCGTTTTGGCGCAGTCGAGTTCGGCGAGAGCCTCGACGCGCTGCCGTTCTTCTTCGTATGCTTGCGCACCGATCAGTGCCGAGGCGATCTGGCCGGCGACCAAGCCGAGAAAAGCTTCGTAGGGTTCGCCATAGAGCCGGTGCGGATTTAGCGCCGCGATCAGCACGGCGGAGTGGCCAATCTGTCCGGAGGCATTGATGGGCAGCAGAACCGCGCGTTCGGGAGGGCGTTCCCAGGCGCCGGTGGGAAACGCGAGGGCCGCGGGCAAGTCGACAATTTGCCGCTTACCGGTCCGCAAGGCCTCAGCGATCGGCCAGAAGCTGGAACTGTCGAAAGAGACATCCGGTGGGGCTGCAGGGTGACCGGCGGCGATTCCGGCGCGGCCCATCAGCACTGCGCGACCCGCTCCCTGCTGCTTCAAATACAGTAGCGCGAAGGGAAGATCGCGAGAGTTCGTGGCCAATGCGGCCGCGCAGCTTGCACAGGCATCTGGAATCGTTCTGACCTGGACTGTGCGTGCAGCCAGATCGCGCTGCAATGCCAATCGCCGAGCGCCGATGATGCGTTGAGTATCCTCGGTGACGGCGCCAAAGATTCCGCAAGGTTCGCCCTGGTCGTCGGGCAATGGGCTATACGAAAACGTGTAATAAGTCTCCTCCGGATACCCATTGCGCTCCATCATCAGAAGCAGAGATTCGTCGAAGGTGCCTTGATCGTTGGAAAGAGTGGAATGCACGCGCGGCCCGACCTGGTCCCAGATTTCCTGCCATACCTCCGCTGCTGGCCGGCCTAACGCACTCGGATGCTTGCCGCCCAGGCTGGGGCGGTAGGGATCGTTGTAGAGATTGATCAGCTTCGTGCCCCACCAGACGAACATCGGCTGGCGGGAAGTGAGCAGGATCCGAACCGCGGTTTTCAGCGAGTGCGGCCACTTTCCGGGGGCGCCCAAGGGCGTCCGCTCCCAATCGAAGGCGCGCATCAGCGCTCCGAGTTCACCGCCCTCGGCGAGGAACGGAAGCGGCTCGTCATTACGGCCGGAATGTGGCTCGGTGGGGACGCCCATTGTTTTTACCGGATAGATGCTCCCATAGATGTCACCGATTCCTAGTCCCGCGGTACAAGTTTAGAGTTTGCCGCTCTCAGGCGATACGGGAACAGTGAAATAAAAAGTGGAGCCTTCCCCGACGGTGGATTCGAGCCAAATTTTGCCCCTGTGCGCTTCGATCACTCTGCGGCATATTGCTAATCCAATGCCGGTTCCCGGAATACTGCGTCCATGCAGCCGTTTGAAGGGCGTGAAGATTTGACTGAAATACTCCTTCTCAATACCGATTCCTTGGTCCCGAACGGCGATCAACCATTCGCCGTCTTCTTGCGAAGCGGTCAAATGGATGGCGGGCGGTGTTCCCGGACGTGAATACTTTATTGCGTTCCCGATCAGATTCTGCAAAACATGACCGAGCTGCGCTTCGTTTCCGTCGATAGTAGGGAGCCAATCCGCCGTTACCACGGCCCCCGATGCGGCTATGGTTTCATGAAGGTTTTCGAGGGTCGAGGACAGGGCTGCATTGAGATCCACCATCTCCACGGAGTCTGGCTCGCGGCCCACCTGTGAGTAGGCCAAAAGATCGTCAATCAAGCCGCGCATGCGTCGACCTCCGTCCGCGATCATGGTCAAGTACTCACGTTCGCGGGCGCTCAGCTTTGTAGCTGCTGTTCTCTCCAGTAAACCGGCAAAGCTGGTAATCGTTCTTAATGGCTCCTGCAGATCGTGGCTGGCGGCGAAGGCAAACTGCTGCAGATCCTCGTTCGACCGCTGCAGATCGCGATTGAGGATCAGCAGGCGATCGTTCGCCTTCTGCAGGTCTCGTTCCGCCCTTTGGAGCCGAAGCAGGGCCTTGACGGTGGCGACCAGGACGTCCGGATCTACCGGTTCGGTGAGATAGGCATCGGCGCCGCTTTCCAAAGCTGCCACCGCATGCGGCGGCGCGATTGCCGAGGCGGATATCTGCAATACGATGACAGAAGCATCGCGAGACTTCACTTGGCGGCAAATCTCGAGTCCGTGCACATCCGGAAGATGGACGTCGAGCAACACCAAGTCCGGATTTCGCTCGGCAATCATCGTGAGCGCTTCACTTCCTGTCGCGGCTTCGCAGACAGAAAACCCAGCGGCAGATAAAACGCGCGTCCTTACATATCGCGCCGGCTCGTTATCGTCAACGTTGACGATAATCGCCGATTGCGCCATCTCGTCACTCATCGCGAAACTCCGGTTCGGTGGAAAAGAGACCCGGTTCGCCCAGAATCGTGCGGATCGCCAGCAAACCAGGCAAGCGGCCCTCCGGGGCTTTCGGCAACACGGCGGCATGCCGCCCTTGGAGTCTTGCGGAGTCCGCCTCCGTAATCACTTTCGAGGTATGAATGACAACGGGAATGTCTTTCGTTCTCTCGTCCGACTTGAGGTCCTCCAGAACTTCGAATCCGCTGCGATCCGGCATCGCCAGATCCAATAGAATCAATGCCGGGGCATCAAAGCGCGCTCGCTCCGCCGCATCCAAGCCCGAGACTTCAAGAATGAGATGGCGGCTGCCGCGAAACAGTTGGTGAGCCAGGTACCGGGCCGCGGGTTCGTCATCCACAACGAGAATCCCGCTTGCCGTCGAGCGGCCTGCAACGGCTTCTCCTGCGTCAACTTCGGCAGCAATCTGGTAGGGAAGTTTCAGCGTGAAGGTAGAACCTGCGCCGATCGCACTCTCCACCACCAGCGTTCCGCCAAGGATCTCGGCCAAACCGCGAGAGAGCGAAAGGCCTAAGCCGGTTCCTTTCACTTGTTTCTGAAGCGGATTTTCGAGCTGCGCGAACTCCTGGAAGATGCGCTCCTGGTCCTTGGGATCAATGCCGATTCCAGTGTCTTTCACGGCAAAGATAATCGAATCCCGAGTGGGAGAAAGGCCGACGCTCACGCGTACTTCGCCTTCTTCGGTGAATTTCAAAGCGTTCGAGACCAGATTCCGCAAAATCTGGCCGAGCTTGCTCTCATCGCTTTCCAGAAGCAGATTCGGAGGAGGATCTTCGAATATGAGCGCCACCGATTCGTGGATTGCGAGCGGCCGCGTGAGAGCCCGCATCGCTCCCAGGAACTGGCCGATGTCGATCCGCGCCGGGCGAATCTCGACCTTGCCGGCTTCCACTTTCGCCAAATCGAGCAGGTCGTTCACCATCTCGGCGAGATGCGCGCCGGCATCCCGGATATAGGAGATTTGCTTCGCCTGTTCGGACGACAGTTCCCCATCGGTACGGTTGAGCAATAACCGCGTAAGCGCGAGTATTGAATTGACCGGTGTACGAAACTCGTGCGTGATATGGGAGAGAAAGCGCGACTTCATCTCGGCGGCATGCCGGAGGGCGATCGCTTTTTCGTCCAGCTCCGCGTACAAGGCCACCACACCGCGGTTCGTCTCTTCGAGTTCGAGGTTCAGGCGGGCAAGCTGCTCGCGGCGCTGTTCCAATTCGGATTCTCGAATCCGAAGGGTATCCAGGAGTTGCAGGAGCTCACGATTCTGCCGTTCCAGCTCTTCAGAAAACCGGGAACCAAGCTGCTCTGCGAGCGTGGCGCAAAGCCCGCCGATATCGGCGATGGCGATGGGTTTCGAGCCGGCGGGCAGCGCTTTTCCGAACCGGACGGTGGTGCCCCTGCCTATCGAGGAATGGATTTGAAACTCGTCCATCAGACGGCTCGTACCGGCCAAGCCGATGCCCGCGCCGGGAACCCCCGTTTCAGACAGCGCCGCATCGGCATCACGAATGCCAGGGCCCTGGTCGGTTACCTCTATCCATAGGAACTGAGGACGGGAATGAACGTCGATCGAAAATTCGAGGCGACCGCTGCCCGCGTATTGATGAGCGTTTCGCGTAATCTCAGAAACCGCAGTGGCGATACGCGTTTGGTCCTGCTGTTCGAAATTCAATAGAGCGGCAAGCTGCCGGGCTCGCTGGCGGGCGGTCACGAGGTCCTGCTCTCGCTGGAACTTGACCGTAAGGATGGAAACGTGGGAGGCCGCGTGCATGGGGGAGCTCATGACTTCGGTCTCAGCTTGGTGACCACCACACAGGCGTCGTCCCGGTTACGCGTGGCATCGCGATGGAGAACAGCGGCGATGATCGACGGATGGCGCCGGCGAAGACCCGGATGATCGTCCAGGCTCCAATTGGTCGTCAATCCGTCGGAGTGCATGACCATGATTCCCTGCTCGGGGAAAGTGTACGAAAACTCCTGCAATCTCTGTGCCTGAAAGCCAGCCGTCCCATTATGTGACACCATCATTCGCGGCTTGCCGGAGTGGACGATTGCACCCGCGATGTTGCCGATGCCAGCATACCTTACCTTCGATTGTGAGGGGTCGATACAGGCAATGGCGACGGCCGCACCACGCGTCCCGCGCAGAGCAGCATGGACCCGGTTCAAAATTGCCAGAGGCGCCGATTCGCTGCCGCGCCGGAAGGCGGCAATTGCCTCCGCGGCTGCGCGAGCTGCCATTAAGCCGTGTCCCAGGCCGTCGGCCACAATCACGCACGGCCCC
>JBOGMI010000722.1:0-1397 GCA_050746645.1 Bryobacteraceae bacterium
CTTGGGCACGCCGAGCCGCTCGGAAGCCAATTCGAGCAGCGCTTGATAAACATACGCCGCGGCTTTTCGGATATTCGGCATACCGTGCCCGAGTAGATCGAAGGTCCCGCCGCCGTCCGGCGTGCGATCCGTGTCGCCCGAAACAACAGTGGTGATGGCTTCGAACGGCGCGCTCAGCTCTTCCGCCACAATCTGCCGGTACGCGGTAAACACCGTACCCTGTCCGAAATCCGATTTGCCTGTGCGGAACAGAATGGTGCTGTCGGCATGGATTTCAATCCACGACTGCGGCAAAGCCGGATTCAGGGAATGGCCACTCACGGCTGATTTCGGCACACTGTCTGCCCTGGCCAAACCGAAACCCACCGGCAGGGCGCCGCCGATCTTTACGAACCCGCGGCGTGAAAGCGCTGCGCCGAAAACATCGATCGGGCTGTTCGCCAGATCCTCCAACGTCGTGCTCATGAGTTACTCCTTCTCGCCATCGCGGTGGCGGCGCGCTGCACTGCCTGGATAATCGCCGTATACGTTCCGCAGCGGCAAAGGTGCGGAGACGGGCCGGATGTTGTAAATGCCTCCTTGATCTGCGCGACCGTCGGCGACGGCACGTGCTCCAGCAGTTCGGTGGCTTTGATCATCATCCCGTTCTGGCAAAAGCCGCACTGCGGCGTTTGCTCGTCGATCCACGCCTGCTGCACGGGATGAAGCGTTTGGGCCGCCTGCGCCGGCGTGAGCGCGCGTTGTTTCGCCCATCGTGCCGGAAGACCTTCCAGCGTAATGACCTCCTTGTCGCCGACAGCCGCCAGAGGCGTGATGCAAGACCGCACTTCCTTGCCGTTAAGCAGCACGGAACACGCTCCGCATTGTGCAAGCCCGCAGCCAAACTGAGGACCCGAAAGCGCGAGGTCGCCTCTCAAAACGTAGAGCAAAGGCGTGTCACTCGGTGCTTTCACCTCGTTTTTCATTCCGTTCACGAGGACAGTGGCCATTGCGGTCTCCTTTCAAAAGTTCAGCGGCCCACTAACTGTTGCAGCCATGCCGGGTACCGTTCGCCTTGCACGTTGAACTTGGAAACGGCATCATGGATCTCACGAAGATCGTTGGGATTCAGCTCAACGCTGGCCGCTCCAATATTCTCCTTAAGCCGGTGCAGCTTTGTGGTTCCAGGAATCGGCGCGATCCAGGGCTTCTGCGCCAGCAGCCAGGCAAGCGCGATCTGGGCGGGGGTGGCCTTTTTCCGTGCGGCGATCTGTCCAAGCAAATCGACCAAAGCCTGATTTGCTTTTCGGGCCTCGGGCGTAAAGCGCGGAACCACGTTCCGGAAATCGCTGCTGTCGAACGTCGTCTTCTCGTCGATCGCGCCCGTAAGGAAACCTTTGCCTAAAGGACTGAACGGG
>JBOGMI010000723.1:0-1073 GCA_050746645.1 Bryobacteraceae bacterium
CTTGAAGAATGAGCGGACAAGAGCTGGCAATCTATGAATCTCGGCAAGCTGCGCTTCGACCTTATCGAGCAGCTTTTCACCCTTGCGTAGTGGGGTTCTGGCAACTCCGGTTCGCTTCATGTGGCTCCAGACCAATTCGTCTGGGTTCAGCTCCGGCGCATAGCCTGGAAGGAAGTGCAGGGTAAGCCGCCCGTTCGTTGATGCCACATAAGCCTTGACGAGCAGGGTCTTGTGGGCGGGCAAGCCGTCGACCACCAGGTGCACGGGCCTTTTGCGACCCCGCATCATTTTCTTCAGCAGGGTCACGAAGAGCTCGGCCGTGAGGCCTCCCTGATACGTGCAATACCAGAAGGCGCCACGATCATTGACCGCGGATGCGGCGCTGATCGACTGGCGTTGACCGGGGCGCTCAATGACCGGGGTCTGCCCTTTCAAACCCCACGTCTTGCCGTGCACGGTATCGGCACGAAAGCCGGATTCATCCCAGAAATAGACGTCGCCACCCGCGGCTTTAGCTTGCCGTGCGATATTGGGAAAGCTCTCCTGGCGCCATTTATCAATCGCTTCCGGATCGCGCTGGTAAGCGCGCTGCAGTGGCTTTTGCGGTGTCAGTCCAAGCTTGGCGAGCAATTCTCCCACCGCGGTTAGCCCAAGCCGCACGCCGAACCTCTGCTCGATCAGGCTCGCCACCACCGAGCGTGTCCATAGACCGAAATCCAACCCGTATTGGCGCGGATCACGGCCATTGACCCAACGGAACACCTGCTGCTCCTGCCTCGGCGTCAGGCTGCGTGGGCGCCCGGGCAACGGCTTTGCCTGCAACGCCGTTAACCCAACGCCCGGCTGAGAAGCCGCCTTGATCCATCGGTAGATCGCGGTGCGACAAAACCCGTAGGAAGCAATGACCGTGGAGGGTAATTCCCCGTCCCGGACGCGCTCGACAGCCATCACGCGGATGACTTCCAGCGTATGATGGTCAAGACTTCGACCGTCGCGCTTCATGCGTAATCCTACCAAAGTCCGACAGCAAAAACCACTAAAATGTGACCCTATTTACCGACTGGTGAGTAACG
>JBOGMI010000724.1:0-3636 GCA_050746645.1 Bryobacteraceae bacterium
CCGTGGCCCAGGTGTCCGACGCCCACGCCGTAGGTTTTCACAATCTGGAAATCGCGGTCGTCCACCCAAATCTCGCCGTCGAAATACCGCTTCATATCCTTGGTCAGCTTCTTCGGCTTCACCGAGAACACGTAGCAGCCAATCTCGTCCACCTTCTCCCAACCCAGGTATTGGACGAGGTACTGGTCGCGTGTGCTGTTGGTCATCACGAAGGGCATGATGTTCTGGAAATCTTCCTCATCCTGCTCGGTAAGCATAATGTTCTGCAGCGTCGCCACTGGAGCATAGGTAACGGTCGAAGTGCGCTTGTTCTGGAGATCGAACCCCACGTCCTCGGTTAACTGGTAACTGCCGCCGGGCGGATCGACCTCCCGCAGGTTAATCGATTGCTCCCAGGTGTAGTTCCGGCGCGCTGCCGCAAAATTGGTCTCTTTCTGAGTGAACGTCTGGACGATGTGCTGAATTTCGGCCGGTGAGGGCGCCGGTTTGGGGGTTACCGCGCCGTACAGAACCGCCGAGGCAAAGAGGAAAGAAACGAGTGCAAAACTACGGCGCAACATGAAACTACCATTGTCTACCGACGCGCGCGAGCACCCCGCAGGTTTCCGCTAGTTTCCATCCAGCAGCGCCTTTGCGATGGTGAGCCGCAACATGTTGCTGGTGCCCTCGTAGATAGGGCCGATCTTGGCGTCGCGATAGAGTTTTTCGACCGGGTAATCTTTTGTGAACCCAACGCCGCCAAAAATCTCGACCGCCTGGGAAGCCGTCTCCTCGGCAATGATCGAGCAAAAGTATTTCGCCATCGCCGCTTCGGTGGTAAAGGGCTGGCCGGCGTCCCGCAGCCGCGCCGCGTTATAGACCAGTAGCCGTCCCGCTTCGATGCGTGTCGCCATTTCGGCAAGCTGAAACCGAATGCCCTGAAATGCGCCGATCTGCTTGCCGAACTGCTTGCGCTCGCGCGCATGGCGGACCGCGTGCTCCAGCGCGCCTTCCGCCAGCCCCAGCATCTGCGCGCCGATCCCGATCCGCCCTTCGTTTAAGGTCTCGATGGCCACACGGTAGCCCTGGCCCGGGTCGCCCAGCACGGCTTCTTTACCGACCGGCACCTCGTCGAGGATCAACTCGCAGGTGGAAGAAGCGCGGATGCCTAGTTTGTCTTCTTTCTTGCCGATCCGAAAGCCCGGCGCGTCTCGCTCGACCACAAAACAAGTGATTCCGCGATAGCCGGCCGCCGGGTCCAGAGTGGCAAAGACCAGGAAAACTTCGGCCTCGGCGGCATTCGTAATCCACATTTTGCGCCCGCTCAATCGGTAACCGTCGCCGGCGGCGACCGCTTGCGTCGTCAGCGCGAAAGCATCGGAGCCGGAGCCGGCTTCCGAAAGAGCATAGGCGCCCAGACTGCGGGCCGCCAAGCGCGGCAGATATTCCCGCTTCTGCGCCGCCGTTCCCCAGCGCGCAATGGCGCTGTTGACCAGCGTATTCTGCACATCGGCGATCACGGAAGCGGATGGATCCACTTTGGCCAGCTCTTCGATCGCCAGAATCGATTGAAACAGAGTGCCGCCCTGCCCGCCATATTCTTCGCCGATCCCTATCGCCATCAAGCCGAGGGCGAACATCTCGCGCAGTAAATCCTGGCGGAAGATTCCCTCTGCATCCATGGCGCGCACCTGCGGCGCAATGCGTTCTCTCGCAAACCGACGGACGGAGGCTTGAAACAGGAGTTCCTCTTCTTGAAGCACGCCGACCATCATAATTCCGGCTGCGACCGGTGCGGATGCTATCGTAACTTAGCGGGGTTTCCGGTGCAGAATTGTCAATATCACACATTCGTGTCGTATTTTTCACAACGTTTATTGCAGCCAGCGCGGCGGGACAAACTACACAATCGCAAAAACCCCAAAACCAGACTCCACTGCCGCCGCTGAAGACCACCGTCACGGTCAACGCAACGCTCTCGACCGAGACGCCCGCTTCGGTCACCGTCTTACCTAAGAAGCAGGTGCAAGACACTTCCGGTGTCGAACTGGACGACCGCTTGCGACAGGTGGCGGGCTTCAGCCTCTTCCGGCGCTCTTCGAGCGAGGTGGCCAATCCCACCACTCAGGGCGTTTCCTTGCGCGCCACCGGATCGAGCGGCGCCAGCCGGACGCTGGTCTTATGGGATGGCATCCCGATCAACGACCCCTTCGGCGGATGGGTCTATTGGGACCGCATCGATCCGAACTATATTCAGGAAATCGAGATTGATCGCGGCGCCCCCACCAGCGTTTTCGGAGATCGCGCCATGGACGGAACCATCTCGATTTTTTCGCCTCCGCCCGAGCCGCATCATCTCTTTCTGAACTATTTAGGCGGGAATGAGAACACGCAAGACGCCTCGGGAGCTTATTCCAATCTCTGGGGGCATTGGGGCCTCACGCTGCATTCGCGCGATTTCACTACCGACGGCTACTACATCGTTCCGGCATACCTGCGCGGCACGGCCGACCAGCGCGCCAACGTTCGGTTCGCCACCGGCGACATGCATCTGGACTATTTGGGTGCCCACGACCGCCTCGCGGTGCATCTGGACATTTTGGCTGAAGAGCGCCACAACGGCACACAGTTGACGCGCAATTCGACATCTGTCGGAACCATCGGCGCCACCTACGCCCATACCTGGACCAACGACGAGATCTCGGTGGTCGGGTTCCACACACAGGAGCAGTTTCATCAGACGTTCTCCAGCGTTTCCGACGACCGCAATTCCGAAACACTGGCCGCTCGGCAATCCGTGCCGACCACGGATACCGGCGGCGCCATCTACTGGAAACACCATGGCCACCGGCAGTACTTCACCTGGGATGCCGTCATAGGTACCGATGCCGACCATACCCACGGGATCAGCTACGATTATTCCTATTTCGCGCACCGGACCACGCCCGATGGCGGAACGCTGTTCAAACACGGTGTTTTCGGCCAGGCGAACCTGACCATGAGCCGGGTCACTCTGTATGGCGGCATTCGCCAGGAATATACCGGCGAGCACGGCCAGAGTTTCGTCAGCCCCAATGCCGGCATGGCTGTCGGGCTGGGCCATTTCCGTCTGCGCGCCGCCGGTTACCGCAGCTTCCGCGCGCCCACTTTGAACGAGCTTTACCGGCCTTTCCGCGTTGGCAATGTCGTGACCGATGCCAATGCGGCGCTTGTTCCCGAAGGGCTAACCGGCGAGGAGGCCGGCTTCGATTGGAGCGCAGAAAACACCCGGTTCTCGCTGACGCTTTTTCACGACGATCTCGATAACCTGATCGATAACGCGACCCTGAGCGTCACGCCGACGCTGATCCTGCGGCAGCGGCAGAATTTTCCCAGCGCTCTTTCGCGCGGCATGGACGCGAGCATCGACCAGCACTGGCGCCAATGGACCTTCCACGGCGGATACGTGTTCGCCGACGCGCGCCTCTCCACCGGCGAGCGCATTCCCCAGGTGCCGAAACAGCAGGGGACCGCCGAGCTGATCTACCGTCACAAATCCACCATGGTTTCGGGCGGCCTTCGCGCTCTGGGGCTCGCCTTCGACGACGATCTGAATCAATTCCTTCTGCCCGGCTTCGCTACGGTCGGCATTACTGCCGAGCAGCATCTGACTCCGCG
>JBOGMI010000725.1:0-2243 GCA_050746645.1 Bryobacteraceae bacterium
CACCGCGATGTGTAACTCATTTAACTGATTCGACTCACCGGCGAAGTATCTATCGCAGATATGGGTGAGCAACTCGACCATCCGCGGCGAACGCGAGAAGCGTTCCACCAGATTTTCGACTTCCTGCCGCTCTGATTCGCGGTTGATCGTCTCTGTATCCGCCTGTTGCATGTGCCGTTACACGATCCCGCTCCGGTCTCAAACTATATCGCACTTTGTTCGTGGCTCAAACAACCGTTACAGGAAACCCCTAAATCGACCTCGGGTGAGGCTTGAAGGTCAGAAACTATACGTCCGGCCCCGATGTGCGCCGATCAGGATTTGAAACAGACGGTGGCCGATCAGCTCGTGCAGCGAGAGCAGTTCTTTGTTGGCCTGGACCACCGAATGGACGTCCGTCGGGTTTGCGCCTGCTCCGCCGGCTTTCAGCGCCTCGGTCGCTTCTTTGATGACGGGATCGCCGATGACTTCGCCCGCCATTTCCCAGAGTGTAATGAAGCGGTCCACCGCCGTGGGAAAACTGACCGCAAACACGCCATGATTGCTGGTGGTGCGCGGCGGTTTGAAGTCGAGATTGAACGGGCCGTTGTAGTTGTGCGAGCGCAGCAGCACCAACACGTTTAGCCAGTCGAGCGGATTGACCAATCCCACCGCGATATCCACGTCGTGCTTCAAACGGTAGCCGTCGTTGATGTCGAAATGGAAGAGTTTGCCGCACAGCAGCGCGCGAGCCAGCGAGGCCCGAGGTGCGCCGCCCCACATCAATTCGTGCAGGTACTCGGGATTCAGGCCAACCATTTCGGGGTGCTTGATCAATCCCGAAAAGATGAACGAGAGCATGGCGTCTGAAGTCGGCAGCAGAATCTCCGCTTGCGGCTCGAACGGCTTGGCCTCCAGGCAATGCTTCAGCGGCGGGCGGTTCTGCTTCTTCGCGATTTCCAGATCGGCTTCACAGGCGGCATTGATGCCTTCGGCATACCAGCGCAGGGTCTGCGTTTCATCGATCGCTCCCTGCGTGTAGTAGCCGAGCGATCCCGGCCAATAGACGCAGAACTGCGCTCCCAACTCGTGCCCGATCCCAACCGTGTTCTCCAGCCGACGGTTGGCGTAGGCGCGAACATCTTTCGATTCGGCCGCAGGGCTCGCCGCGAAAACCGCGTGATGGAACGTCTCGCAGGTCACCATCGAGCATTTCAGCCCATTTTTTGACAGGCTCTGCTTGATGCGCGAAACGATCTCGTCCTGCTTCGGCGTAAACAGATCGTCCGTCGGAATCACGTCGGTGTCGTGCGTACACCAATAGCCGATCCCGATTTTGCTGTATTCTTCAATGACTTTCTCAAACAAAACCGGCGTGCGGGTCGGCGCGTGAAAGAGCGCCTGCCCTTCGTAGGCCGCGGCCCACTGCGGGCCAGTAATGAAATAGCGCCGCCGCACGTCGGGCGCATAGCTGCCGCCGCAAGCCGCTGCCAGCCGGTCTACCAGCGCGATCTGTTTGTCCTGGGCAATGGGATTCATCCTCTACACTTTACAGAATCGAGCGTGTCGGCTCCGGCCCGCATTACTCTCGGTGCGGTAGGATTCCTCTTGACGTTTGCTCATAACATGGATGAACACCTTCTGGGCGAAGCGCTGAAAGCTGCATCCGATACCGGTTGGCTCGTGGTCGAGCCGGGCGCGCGGCGGGCGGCCGCGAAAGTCTTTGAGACTGCATTCGGGTCGGTACCGGCAATCGTTGTCGCGGACGAAAACACGTTCGCTGCCGCCGGACGCGACGTTGAAGATAGTTTTCGCGCGACCGATCATTCACATCAGGCGCCGTTCGTCTTCGGCCCGCATGTGTATGCGAATTACGGCTGCATCCTGGAACTCGAGGCGGCTCTGAAGCAAACCGACGCCATTCCCGTAGCGGTTGGCTCGGGAACGATCAACGACCTTACAAAACTCGCTGCGCATCGGATCGGCCGGCCGTATATGGTGGTAGGCACCGCCGCTTCGATGGATGGTTACACGGCATACGGCGCGTCGATCACTTACAAAGGATCCAAACAGACGTTCGAATGTCCGGCGCCCGCAGCCGTAGTAGCGGATCTCGATGTCATGGCCGCTGCGCCCCCAGGGATGAACGCATCGGGTTATGCCGATCTGCTTGCGAAAGTGCCCGCGGGAGCCGACTGGATACTCGCCGGCGCCGCCGGCGAAGAGCCTATTGACCGGAAAGCATGGGAAGCAGTGCAAGGCCG
>JBOGMI010000726.1:0-5145 GCA_050746645.1 Bryobacteraceae bacterium
TCCCCGAGACTGCCTGGTGGATTGGAAGCTGGGCGATATCCTGATGCGGAAAAGCGTGCAGTCGGAAAAGGCTCTCAATCTGGAGAACAAGGCGCTCTCTGCTTGTCCGCATCTCTACGAAGCGCACGCCGACCACGCACGCCTGCTGCTCCGGCTGCACCAGGATCAAAAAGCGATTCCCGAGCTAAAGATGCTGGAAAAACACGACCCGAGCAAGCCCAGGACGCATTTCCTGCTCTCCAAGGCTTACCGGGCGGCGGGCAATGCCGAGCAAGCAATGCGTGAGCTGAAAACATTCAGCCAACTCGAAACCAAGGCCCGGGAAGGAACCGCCAAAAATGCGCAACAGATCATCGAACAGAGCCAGTCGAACCACTAGCTTAGCTAGTTCTTTTTCCTGCCAGGAGTTCGTGCCGTAGTTGGTGTCGCAACTGGGCGCCGGCAGAAGATTCCCCTGGACCTGATCCCGTTCGGCGGCGTCGCCGAGGCGGACATGATTCCCTGGCCACCGGACAGAGATACGGCGATGACGGTCGCCGGATTCGAGGATGCCTTTCGAGCGGCCGTGCATGTCGAATTACGCTCTGGTGTAGACGCCACTGTGGCATCGCTCGCGGGCCTTGCGGTCCTGAAACTCTTTGTGTTGCAAGAACGGCGCCATAGCGTAAAGACGTCGTGGATCTATACCGCCTGATCTCCACCTACGCCGATGCGGGAAACCTCGATAGGCTATACGATGAAGATCTCGAATTGTTGGAGCAGGAGGAGTACGACCTTGAGCTGGCCGGTGCAGCCCTCCTTGGCACCGATGCCCACCAACTCTGCAGCCCGCCAACTTTGAAGAAGCTTCAGTCGTTCATCCGAACACCCGATGCCATCGACATCTTGAGTGAGCGAATCGCGCGATCGATCTGGCCGGTGCAGGCCGCTCAGCTCTCTCGGATTCGCTTGGTTGTATCCAAATTCGCCGAGCAACTCGCGCACTGAGAACGGCTGTCAAATCGGCTCGGCCTAAAATTGGCCTAAAATGAGAATTTTACGTTTCAGGACTGCCAATAAAGCTGTTACGCCTCGCCGCTATTTGCCTCCGGAGCAAGAGGTCAGAGGTTCGAATCCTCTCGGGCGTACCAATTAACTTACTGGAACAATCAGATTATTAAATGAGATTTCAGGCAGACGTGCTCAGTCGCAATGTGACGAATTCGAACGGGCGGCACTTGAACTCAATAGCGCCATCATAGACGGACACTGGTCGGCCCGCCTGTTCAAGCAGGTCAGCAAACCGCGCGTCGCGTAGGGGAAGTCTCAGATGCAAACGAATGCCTTCGGATTTCCCGTGGGTTTCATATCCGCGGAGAATGAAATCGTTTCCCTTTTCGCTCTTCTTGAGTGCTGTGACCTCGAAGTGCCCTGCTTCGACGGATAAGAAGCTATATTCCGGAGGGAGGGAGCCCTTATGGGCATCCGTTGCAATGACATGTACTGGGCTATTAAGACTATGCGCTTGCCTGGTAAGGCTGCTGTTGATCCCATCGCCCTCATACGGATATAAGCTATATGCAAATGTGTGGCTTCCGGCTTGTGCGGCCTGAGGACAATAGTATCCCTTGAAGTTCGTGATTGACCGGAGGAGGATGTGCCTTACCGCTCCTTTTTGGATTTGATATCCTCCCATCCCCCGGTTCAGGATGGCGACGCCACGTTTGGCTCCCTCCACACCGGCAAATGTTTGTCCGTAATAAATGCCATCCGGCCGCTGTGTTACGGTGTTGTTCGTCTCGTAGTAGTTTGTGAGCGTCCCGCTGAAGCGGAGGGGGAAAACCGCTGTTAATATGCCATCGTGACCGGAAAATCCCGAGATTTTCGTAGTGAAATCCACTCGCGGCAGCTCGCGGTAGACATCAATTTCCTGGGTGAGCCGGCCACCTAAAAAGAGTCTCTCGATTCGGATTCTTGTTCCCACATCGTCATTTAGTTCCATTATTGACTGCGGACGAAAGTGTGCGCTTCGAATTTCTCTTCCCGTGAAATGTATGGGACCTTCAGTATTGGGGTTGTGCTCCTCCTCCAGAATCAAGTCATTTCCTTCGTAGTCTTGTGTATCCAATAACTCTCTGTTGCTCCGCCTGTCGACGAGGCTCGAAATAAGACCGGTCTCGGGATTCACGCGCAAAAAGAAGAAATGGCTCGTAATCTCGTTCGAGACAGGATGCCATTGCGGCACTTCTGCTGACCCGCCAATGCTTTGGATTCGATAAAGTCGATAACCTGTGGACGGCACATGGCGTGCGACAAACTCAAGAACAGCCATGCTGATAGGCCCATCCTTTCCTCCCGACCACCGTGAAGCGTCAATCAACCGGAAAGGAACAGATTCTCCTTGCTGATGTAAAATGCGGAAGTTGGTAACGGCCCGTTGTTTAAACAACGGTTCATATCGGACTAGTTCAGTACGTGGAAAGGACAGGGCATTGTAAACCAGGAGGGGATAGTCTCCTCCTCCTGAGGTATCAATCTCCCTGGACAAATGGTATATCGAGTCGGACAACACCGCCTGCGCTGTTTGGATAGCCCCGTGGTAGCGGCTCATCATCTCCCTTTCAACCGCATCATTATGACTGCCAGGCAGGATGTCATGATCCTGATTAAACAAGACATTCCACCACGCGGTTCGGAGTTTGTTTGAAGGATAACGTTTCCCATAGAAGCTGGTTATGCTCGACAACTTCTCGGCGGACTCTAGCGCGTCTTCAGAGTGGCGCTCAGCGATCTTGCCGTCTGAGCTTTCTCCATATAAACCTCTTAGATCCTCCATCAGGAGAGGCGGGTTGAAATCGTGATGATAAACGGGAAGGGGAATTCCGCTCTTTTCAACTTCTTCAAAGTACCGTCGTGGAGTTGTTACGATGACGGACTTTATATGGATCCCAATCTCCGCGCCCGCTTTCCGAACCAAACTCTCAATCTGTTTGGAAGATTGATTTGGAAAATACATGTCGTGTCCCCACAACACCATGATTTTGTCGTTTCCATCGACATTGTGCTGAACGAACTTTTTGAGAGTACGATCTGGATCTTTGGGATCGACTTCGTCATAGGTGCCCGATAGCCAGTAGGCGAGTATCCTGGTCCCATCGACGCCTTGCCAATGAAACGGGCTCTTCACGGATGCCTGGAGTGAAGGCAGCACATCACGCATGAAGACGAAATACCGGAGCCCTGCCTGCCGGCAGAGTTGCGGCATCTGAATCGTGTGGCCATAAGTATCGATATTCCAACAAGTTACAATGTGCGCACCCAGTGTAGTTTCCAGCCATGGTTTCGCAAGCAAAAATTGCCGTGTCAGAGATTCAAAATCAGGAGCTGAGATGTCCGGCTGCACGATTGTTCCGGTTGCCACCTCAAAACGTCCTTCCTGGATCATGCTCCGTAGGAAATCCTTGTCCGACCTCGAAAGACTATTCCAGAAGGGCTCCAAGGCCATCCTCTGATCCTGCGTGAAGGCAAAACCCGGATCTTTCCTCAGCATTTCAAGAGCTTGGCGGAGGATTCCAATTGCAAGTACCTGTGTTTTGTCGTAGGTCCAGTACCACTCGATATCCATATGAGAATGGGGAGTGACATAGATCGTGTATCCTCCCGGTGGCGAGGAGATTACGGCACCCTGTGATCCTCCGTAGCCGAGAACTGTACCCGTTGCTGCATAACGAATGAAGCGGCGCCGCGAAAGGAAGTCTCTCATTTCACCAGAGCCCCTGTGTCTCGGTCATAGCGATAGATCTCAGCGGAGCGCGAGTTAACGTGAACACGCAGCACACCTCGGCTGGTATCGTCATCTGCTCGAACCCTGAAAATCTGGCCCGAGCTACACGTGACCAAAGTACCTGACGAGAATCCTTCGCCACTCTGCTTCACTGGTTTCAGCGTGCAGAATCGGTCACTAGAACGGCGAAGAGTTAATCCGCCGTTATCATTAACCAAGGTTTCAAAGACGGTGCCTCCAAGATAATCGATTGAGGGGAACCAACTTCCAGGTGGAACGTGAGTAGGAGTGATATAGGGCATACCATCGATCGTTACGACTACGCGGGGCAAAAGAAGCCCCTTTTTACTGATATAAATGTGCAGAGCTTGCGAGCCGGCAAAGTGAGGCCAACGAAGGATCATATGGATGTGTGGCGGGTAATCCTCATGCCCCAGAGGATCGTTGGTATCAAAGCCCATCAGATGAATGCGGCCTAACCCCTTCCGGGCAACTTCTTCATCCAGCCCAAGAGTGTGAATGGCTTCGCGTAGACCGAATTCTAAATTCAAGGCCGCCCGCCGCTGTAGTTCAATCTCAGGCCAGGATCCCATGGCGTACTCCCCGGCTCGACGCGCCCGAAAGGCATGCTCAATACGGATTTCAAGACCGGGGCTTTGGAGCACAGTATGCAAATCCATCGTGGAGGATCTGGCACCGGGCGGGACTGCGACGGGCACGTCGAATTGCACTCTTTGGCCTTGAACCGTAAATGGAATGTGTTTCTGCCCCACGATCACTGTGCGGATGGGATGATCGTCTACGGTTACCTGTACACCATTCAACTTTCCTATGTTGGACGGAACGGAAACGCAGAAGAAGAGCTCAAGAGGATTTTGTCCTTTGTGACATGACCATCCGAACTTAGTGTTGAAAGGCCCGTTCACCACGCGACAGGATCGGCAGTTTTCGGGCAAGTGCACGCTCCATTCTAAATGACCGCCCTGCCGTGCTTTTACAAGCCTTACTGCTACCACGGAAGTCGTGACCGGTGGCGTGCTTCCGTCGCAACGTGCTCCCCATATAACCAAAGAGATCATGCCTAACATTGCATACTTTGTGATGTGATGCCGATAAGTCATTGTTATTAAAGCTGGTTAATCCCGAGTACATTTTGGAACACGAACCGCGGCTCTTATGGCTTGGGGGTCAAAAAGACCTCCTGAAGCGAACTCGCGGGATCGCTAGAACCTGCTACGACGAAACGGGCATAGACAGCCTTCGGTGGTGCCGTGAGCCTCTCGCCGGCAGGCGCGGTTTTAACTGGACCGAGCACAACCAACGGGATATCGATCGCCTTCCAGTGCGTCACCATCCACTGCAACATCACCTTGGTCCTGCTA
>JBOGMI010000727.1:0-1696 GCA_050746645.1 Bryobacteraceae bacterium
CTTCAGGAGGACGCGAAGCGCAAGGGACTTGGCGAGATGACTATGGATGAGATTAACACTGAAATTGCGGCCTATCGCCGCGAGAAGCGCCTCAAACAGAAGGAGCTTGACGGAAGAACCCGCTAGCCGTGCGGGTCGTTCTCGACACCAACATCATAGTCTCGGCGTGCCTGAACCCGAACGGGCCGCCTGCCACTCTCGTTAGCCAGGCGTTACGAGGAGCGTTCACGGTCTGTATTTCTCAGGGCTTGCTCGCGGAGTATCGGGAGGTTCCTTCTCGTGAGAAGTTTTCCCGCAGCCAGGAGAGAATTCGGGAACCTCTGGAGGGCATTAAAGAGATCGCCGCCGTCGTTGCTCCCATACGAAGACTTGCAATATCAGCCGATGATGAAGACAACCGGATCTTAGAATGCGCGGAGGCTGCGCAGGCCGACTTTCTTGTCACCGGTAACGCTAGACACTTCCCCGCTTCGCTGGATAACACACGGATCATCAATGCTCGCAATTTCCTGACGCGGCTCGGATTGTAGCGGCGCTCGCCGAAGCCGATCTGCCAACCCCTCCTCTTTGATATCCTCGAAAGTTAGGCGAAGTTTCGTCACGCGGCTGGGCAAAGGCCGCTCCCTAGCGGTCGCGGTTCCGAAAATGGCCGAAACCACAGCGGCGCTCGGAGGGGCTATGGCGAGCTTCCATTACAGAGATTTGAAGGTTTTGTATGTCCGGACACAGCAAATGGGCCACCATTAAGCACAAGAAGGCGGCTACGGACGCCAAGCGCGGCAAGGCGTTCACGCGCTTAATTAAGGAGATCATGATTGCGGCGCGCACCGGCGGCGACCCCGACGCCAACGCACGACTGCGCACCGCGATCACCGCCGCCAAAGCGGTCAGCATGCCCGCCGAGAACATCAAGCGCGCTATTATGCGCGGCACCGGCGAGCTCGAAGGCAGTCAAATCGAAGAAGTCCTGTTCGAAGGCTACGGGCCGGGCGGCGCGGCCGTTCTGGTCAACGCCGCCACCGACAATCGCAACCGCACGGTGAGCGAAATCCGCCACGCGTTCTCGAAAAACGGCGGCAATCTCGGCGAACAGGGCAGCGTGGCCTGGCTGTTCAATCGCAAAAGCCAGATCATTGTCGATGGTGAAAAAGCAGGCGAGGATCAGTTGATGAGCATCGTTCTCGATGCGGGCGCGGACGATCTTCGCGATCAGGGCGGCGCATGGGAGATTCTTTCCGCGCCCGAGGCGCACGAAGCCGTGCTCAAAGCTCTGGAAGACGCCGGCCTTGCCACCGAGTCTGCCGAAATCGCCATGATTCCCAAGAACACCATCAAGCTCGAAGGCAAGAACGCTCACGCGATGATCAAGCTTTACGACGCCCTCGAAGAGCACGATGACGTGCAGAATGTTTACGGAAATTATGAAGTGGATGAGGCGGAAGTAGAAGCGCTGGCATAAGAGAAAATGGGGACAGGCAACGAATTTCCGCCGCGTGGCCGTACGTGTTTTCAGCAGGTTCCAGTTGCGGGAATTCGAAGCCTGTCCCCATTTTCCGAGAAAGAAGTAGCAGCGCTGGCATGAACAGCCGATGCGAATCGCCGGAATAGACTGCGGAACGGAGCGAACCGGCTATGGCGTCATCGAAAGCGATGGCCGGTCGCATCGCCTGCTGACGGCAGGCGTCATCCGCACCAG
>JBOGMI010000728.1:0-1133 GCA_050746645.1 Bryobacteraceae bacterium
CGGCTACGCGCTCCGGGTTGGGGCAGAAACCCAGCGGCAGTTTGGATTTCAGCTACGGGTCTTTTGGAACGGCGAGCGAAAACGCGACCTATACGCTCGGCGGCGCGAATTGGGGTAATTTTACAGCGGTGGACAGTTCCCGGAGCGGCCGCTTCCTGGATACTCCCGAGTTCTGGCCGATGCATGACACCGGCAATAGCGGGATTATCTTCGACCGTGCCGACTATCAGCCGAGCCAGCGGGATTCTCTGCATCTGAATCTCTATGGCGCTCGCAACTGGTTTCAAGTGCCGAACACCTACGATCAGCCCTTGCAGGACCAGCGGCAGCAGGCAACAACTCTCGACGCCGCGCTGGGTTATCAGCATGTGTTCAATCCCAACACGCTGCTTTCGATCGATCCATACTTCCGCCAGGATCATGTCCAATATTTCCCCAGTCCCAATCGGTTCGACGATACTCCCGCTACCGTCGCGGAGAATAGACATCTCACCGACTGGGGAGCGCATATCGATCTTTCCTATGTGAAGGGGATCAATAGCATCAGTATCGGGACGGAGCTGATGCAGCACCGGCTGAACGAAAATCTTAACTTTGGAATTACGAGCCCGGCATTTGATTTCAGCGCGTCGCCCGGCCTGCTTCCCTACGATCTCGTCAATGGCGGATCTCTCTTCTTGTTTACTGGCTCTGCAAATGTCGATGAGCAAGCTCTGTACGCTCAGGACCAGATAACGCTCAAGAACCTGACCCTCAACCTTGGGCTGCGCTTCGACCGTTACGATGGCCTGTCGACAGCGAAAAGGGCCGAGCCGCGCTTGGGTTTCTCGTACCTGATCAAGCAGACAGGGACAGTTATACGCGGTTCGTACGACCGGACGATGGAGACGCCCTATAACGAAAATCTGATCTTGTCGAGCGAAACCGGAACCGGAGGGCTCGCGAGCAATATTTTCGGTGCATACGGCGCCAATCCCTTGAGGCCGGGCCGCCGCAACGAATTCGACACTGGGTTTGAACAGAGTCTCGGAAGGTATGTCCACATCGACGCCAATTATTTCTGGAAGTATACGCAGAATGCATTCGATTTCGATACCCTTTTCAATACGCCGATCGTGTTTCCGATTGAGTGG
>JBOGMI010000729.1:0-3543 GCA_050746645.1 Bryobacteraceae bacterium
CTTTTTACTTCGCGCTTTTAGGGGAAAATGAAAACACTACGCGTGCTTCTGGTGGAGGATAACCCCGGCGATGTCGAGCTGGTGCGGGAGGCTTTGATGGCCCGCAAGCTGCCCTATATCATGGAGGTCGCGCAAGATTTCGAGGCGGCCAGAGACCTCATCAAAAGCATCGGGACCGCCGCCAAGTGCCCCGATATTCTCCTGATCGACATCAATCTTCCCAAAGGCAGCGGCCTGGAACTCCTGCGGCTCTTGCGTCGTCAAGTCGGATGCGAAAGCGTGCCGGTAATCGTGGTTAGCTCTTCCAATTCCCCCCAGGACCGCGCTCGGGCCGCTCAATTCGGCATCGCCCACTATTTCCGCAAACCCTCCGACCTGGAAGAATTTCTCAAACTAGGATCGTTAGTAGAATCGGCGGCCCTTCAGAGCCCCCGCCGTTAGCGATGCTGTGGGACAGGCGACTCTGTCCCAAGCGGTTTTTGCGCGTGGACAGAGCCGCCTGTCCCCCGTTTGCCCCCGCATGTTACGCTGAGTTTTCCTGCTTGACCGCTTCTGCTCTCAAAACAACTCCGCTCTTTGACGTCCATCGCGCGTCGGGAGCCAGGATGGTCGATTTCGGCGGCTGGAACATGCCCGTCCAGTATTCGAGCATCATCGAAGAACACAACGCCGTCCGCAATGCTGTGGGATTGTTCGATGTAAGCCATATGGGCGAGATCGAGATTCGCGGCCCGGAAGCCCTCCGGCTGGCCGACTATGTGGCAACCAATCACGCGGCGAAGCTGAAAACCGGCCAGGCGCACTATTCCGCGTTGCTCTACGAGCACGGCGGCTTTGTAGATGACATCCTGGTGCACAAGATTTCCGAGACGCATTTTTTCATCTGCGTGAACGCCGGCAATCAGGAAAAAGATTTTGAGCACATCCGCGCACTCAGCCGCTTCGATGCCGAGGTGGAGTTCGCGAGCGAACGTTACGCGCAGCTCGCGATTCAAGGGCCGAAGGCGCTCGCTACATTGCGAAAGCTGACCGGCGCGGATCTGGCCTCAATCAAATATTACTGGTTCGTGGACCATGCGGTTCTGGACGTGCCCGCTCGCATCGCGCGCACCGGCTATACGGGCGAGGACGGTTTCGAGATTTACGTCCCACCGGATCAAGCAGAGCGTCTATGGGGCGAAATCTTGCATGCCGGGCAGGAATTCGGCATCAAACCTTGCGGCCTGGGCGCGCGTAACACCCTGCGCCTCGAAGCCAAAATGGCGCTATACGGACACGAAATTACGGCGTCGATCAATCCGTTCGAAGCCGATCTCGGCTGGATCGTCAAAATGGGGAAAGGCGATTTCGTCGGGCGTGAGGCGCTGGCCAAAGCGCAAAGCCCGGCGAGAAAACTGGTCGGATTCGAAATGGCGGGGCGGGGAATCGGCCGCGATGGCTACGAAATATGGATGAATGGCAAACCGGCCGGCTGGGTGACCAGCGGAGGACCGTCTCCCACGCTGAACAAGAACATCGGTCTTGGCTATTTGCCGGCGGCCGATGCAGCGCCCGGCGCTCGCATCGAAATCATGATTCGTAATGCGCCGGTGGAAGCGGTTACAGTAGCTACGCCATTTTACAGAAGGCCGAAACAGAACCCCGACCGTGAGGGAGGGGCATAACGGAGCACGAGCATGAATTATCCGAAATCGTACAAGTACACCAAGGAACACGAGTGGGTGCATGCCGAAGGCGAACAGGCAACCATCGGAGTTACCGACCATGCGCAAGAGGAGTTGGGCGACATCGTCTTTATCGATCTGCCGCAGCCGGGCAAACCGATCGCGAAAGGACAATCGTTCGGCTCGGTCGAATCGGTCAAGGCCGTATCGGATGTGTATGCACCGGTCTCGGGCACGGTGATAGAAGACAACGAAGCTTTGAAGAAAAGCCCGGAAACGCTCAATCGAGACCCGCACGGCGACGGCTGGCTCATTAAAGTAAAGCTCTCCGATCCCGCCGAGTTAAACGAATTGCTTTCGGCGGAAGAATACCAGACTTACATCGGAGCGGAGAAATCGGACTAGGTGCGCTATCTACCGAATTCCGATTCCGACCGGCGGGAGATGCTCCGTGCGGCCGGTCTGCAGTCGGAAGAAGACCTGATCTCCTATCTGCCTGCGGAACTCCGCATGAGGCAGCCGCTGGCGCTCGAAGATGGCAAGAGCGAATTTGAGATTGTCGATTATTTCAAGCGGCTTGCAGCGCGGAACGCCAACGGCTATGCGAGTTTTCTCGGCGCGGGCGTTTACAACCACTACCGTCCGGTAATTGTGGATGCGGTGGCCTCGCGCGGCGAGTTCCTCACCTCTTACACGCCTTACCAGGCCGAGATCTCCCAGGGCACGCTCGCCAGCATCTTCGAATTTCAGACCATGATCTGCCAGCTCACCGGAATGGAAGTGGCGAACGCTTCCATGTACGATGGTTCGTCTGCGACGCCCGAAGCCGCCATGATGGCTGTGCGCATCACGCATCGTGACAAGATTCTGATTGCGCGCACGGTACACCCTGAATATCGTGAAGTTCTGCGCACCTGCACCCAGCACCAGGGCATTCCGGTAGCCGAACTTGCTTACGCGAAAAGCGGCCGGCTCGATCTCGACGATCTGAAAAAGCAATTGAACCAGGAAGTCGCGGCGGTGATGCTGCAGACGCCGAATTTCTTCGGCCTGCTGGAACAGATAAACGAGATTTCGGAGCTCGTGCATGCCAAAGGCGCGCTGCTGGTCGTGATCTTCACCGAAGCCGTCTCGCTCGGCCTGATCGAGCCGCCGAAAGAAGCCGATATCGTCGCGGGCGAACTGCAAAGTTTCGCCATTTCGCCGAGTTATGGCGGTCCGTTTGCCGGCATGATCGCCACGCGCGAGAAATACATCCGCCAGATGCCGGGCCGGCTCGTAGGTGAGACCACGGACATTGACGGTCATCGCGCCTTTTGCCTGACCCTTGCCGCTCGCGAGCAGCACATCCGCCGCGAAAAAGCCACTTCGAACATCTGCACCAATCAAGCATTGCTGGCATTGATGGCAACCGTTTTTATGTCGCTCTATGGCAAGAACGGCCTGCGCGAATTAGCCGAACAGAATCTGGCGAAGGCCCATTATCTGGCAAACCAACTGCCGCTCGTCTTTGAGGGACCGTTCTTCAATGAGTTCGTCGCACGAACCGACGGAAGAGACATCAACTCGCACTTATTGAAAAACAAAATCATCGGCGGCCTCCCGCTCGGCCGCTTCTACCCGGAGCTAAAGGACGCCCTGCTGTTCTGCGCCACCGAAATGAACCGCCGGGAGGAGATGGACACAATTGCGGAGGTATTTAGCTATTAGCTGTTGGCTTTTGGTTGACTCCTCATATGAAAAACTATCGCGAATTGCAGGTCTGGCAGAAAGCTCACGGATTGACGCTGGCTGTATATCGCGCCACGACAAAGTTCCCGCGCGAGGAACTATATGGCTTAACCAGTCAGCTTCGCCGGTCGTGTTCTTCTATCTCAGC
>JBOGMI010000730.1:0-2197 GCA_050746645.1 Bryobacteraceae bacterium
TGCGTTCCAGCCGCCCCGCTTCCGGCGCCGACCACCAGTTCAGCCATCTTTGGGATATGCAACACCATACCCATAACGGTGTGCCTCCTTCGCATGGCTTCAAGGTCGGCATCGGCAGCCTGGCATCTATTGCTATGTATGATGAGATCCTCCGACGGGATTTATTAAACCTTGACATCGATGCCGCCGCGGAGCGCTGGCCATCGCCGGCGCAAATGGAAGTGCGTATTGCGACCGTACTTGGCACGGGTGAACTCGGAGCCAAGGCTATGGAGGAAACCCGTGCGAAATACGTCAGCCGCGATCGCTTGCGCTCACAACTGAGGACCCTGCGGACGGCGTGGCCCGCGCTTTCGGCGGCTCTCGGCAAACATCTGCTACCCTTCGCCGAAGCCCGCGATATGCTGAGCGCCGCGGGTTGTCCTTGCGAGCCGGAGCAGATCGGCATCTCGCGCTCTCGCCTTCGCGAAAGTTATGAGCAGGCCTGGTACATCCGCCGCCGCTACACCATTCTCGATTTCGTGCAGCGCGCGGGTATCGCTGGCTCCGTCCTCGAAACTCTGTTCAGTCCTTCGGGGCCATGGGGCGAGCCGCACAGATGAACAAAACGCCGAACCTCGCCGGCTTACAACAGATCCGCCATATCGTCCTGGACATGGATGGAACCATCTATAAGGGTGCAAAACTGTTCGATTGCACTCTCTCGTTTCTTACGTATCTTACGGAAGCGGACATCGGCTACACGTTTCTCACGAATAACACTTCGTGCAGTAAGTCGGACTATGTTCACAAACTAAATGCCTTTGGCATCGAGTGCGATGAACAGCAAATCTATACACCCGCGGATTCCGCTATCGTGTATCTCCGCAGCCATCACGACGGGGCTCGCTCTATCGCCGTCCTGGGTACGCCTTCGCTGTGCGCCCACTTCGAGCAAGCCGGCTTTCGAGTTAGTTGGGATGATCCGGAGGCCGTGATTGTCGGTTTCGATACCACTCTGACTTTTGATCGCCTTTGCCGGGCCGCCTGGTGGATTCGTCAGGGCCTGCCGTTCATCGCCACCCATCCGGACCTTGTCTGCCCCACCGATGAGCCGACCGTCCTTGTCGATTGTGGCTCGATCTGTGCAGCTTTAACCGCTGCAACCGGCCGCGCGCCTGCCGTCCTCGGTAAGCCCGACCCGTCCATCCTTCTCGATCTATGCGAATCCCTCGGGCTGGCGCCTCGCAAGATCGCTATGGTCGGCGACCGTATCTACACCGATATGGCAATGGCACGTGCTGCGGGAGCGTTTGCCGTACTGGTGCTCAGCGGCGAAGCCACCGCCGGAGAGGTATCCGCGCTGCAAACTCCTCCGGATTTAATTCTCCATGATATCGGCGAATTTGGGAAACTGCTTTGCATGTCCAGGAATGGAAGAAGCAAATCATGACTCCGGCAACGGCCGCACCCGGGGCACTGGACCGGACCCTGCTCGACCGCCTCGGCATTTACCGGCCATTCGCCTGGGGCTATCTCGGTCTGCTCCTTTTCATGATCGGAGACGGAGTCGAATCGGGCTATCTGTCGCCGTTTCTGCTGCATCGCGGACTCTCGCAGGAGCAGGTCGCGGGCGTCTTCACCGCGTATGGCGCTACCGCGGCGCTAGCGGCGTGGTTCTCCGGCGCGCTCTCGGATTTATGGGGACCGCGCCGCGTCATGTGGTGTGGCCTCGGTATCTGGGTTGTGTTTGAGATCGCGTTTCTGCTCACTCTCTCAAGTTCCGCCGGATCCTGGACCGTGCTGCTTATTTACGCGATACGCGGATTCGGCTATCCATTGCTCGCGTACGGTTTTTTGGTTTGGATCACCGCGGCAACTCCGCTCAAGCGCCTCGGCACCGCTGTCGGCTGGTTCTGGTTTGCGTTCACCGGCGGCCTGCCCACGCTGGGATCGCTTCTCGCCAGCTTCACGGTTCCGGTCCTCGGAGCTTATCCAACTTTGTGGATGTCGCTCGGCCTGGTTCTCATCGGCGGCTTTGTTGCGCTTTTGGGAACGCGCGAGCCAGCCGGCTATCGCCGCCTCGCTCCGGAAGGCGAGGACCCGATCGCAACGCTTTTTTCCAGTGTGGCGATCGCGTGGCGCATGCCGAAGATCGCCGCCGGCTGCGTCGTCCGCATCATCAATACCGCGCCGCAATTCGGTTTTCTCGTGTTTC
>JBOGMI010000731.1:0-1684 GCA_050746645.1 Bryobacteraceae bacterium
TACCGCGACCTGCCGCTTTTCTCCAATTTTCTCGTCGGTCATGCCCATTCGTCGATACCTGCCGTCTCGCTCCACAGCACCTGGGTCCTTGGATGGCGCACCGCGCGCGCGGTCATTATTGTGCCCGTGGTCGAAGAGTTGTTCTGGCGCGCCTGGCTCATGCGCTGGCTGATCGATGCGAAGTTCGAACGCGTTCCGCTCGGCACATTCGCTCCGTTCGCGTTCTGGGCCACGGCAGTGCTGTTCGCCTCCGAGCATGGACCGTATTGGGATGTTGGATTGATCACCGGCGTGATTTACAATGCCTGGATGGTGCGGTCGAAATCGGTCGCCGATTGCGTTCTGATGCACGCGGTCACGAACGGACTGCTGAGCGCCTACATCATGAGCACGGCGCAATGGCAGTACTGGATGTAAGGCCGATTTCAGAGGAAACGGACCAAGGTGATCCTCATGCCGCCCTTGATGACCTGAATAATTGTGTCGAGCGGAAGCCCGGCTTACGGGTGATGATCGACACGCTGTCGCAGCGCGCACGCGTAAAACAGGCGCTCGGCGATCACGCCGGCGCGGCCGCGGACCGGCAGGAGGTCCACATTTTGCAAAACAAAGAACAGCACCAACCCTGAACGTTCATGCCCGGAACTGCTCCAGCATGAGAAGTTTCTCTATGAGGCCAAAGCCGGTCCCTATGCGAGCCCGGCCATTCCTGGCGCCGAAGCCATAAACGAGCGGAGTGGCGCCTTGAAACCGGCGGCACTAGAATAGAGTAGCCATTCCAATGAATTCCCGAGCAGTATCTATTGCGGCAATCGCAGGGGCCGTCCTCTCATTCGCCGGCGCTTTGCAGGCTCAAAAGCGCGCTCCCGCGCAGCTGCCCTCTGGCCAGGGCACTTCTTCCTCGCCCATCCGCGCCGAAGTCACGCGCGTCAACATGCTGTTCACGGTGACCGACAAAAAAGGCCGCTTCGTCACCAACCTGACCAAGAACGACTTTCGAGTTTTCGAGGACAAAAAGCCGCAAACGATCCTCCAATTCACCTCGGAAAGCGATCTGCCGCTGCGCCTGGCCATTCTCATCGATACCAGCAACAGCATCCGCGAGCGGCTTCATTTCCAGCAGAAGGCTGCCGTCAACTTCATCAACGGAGTGATGCGCGATCAGGACAAGGCCGCGGTGATCAGCTTCGATACCTCGGTCGAACCGGCCACTTCCCTGACTGGCAATACCGCCCGTCTCGAAGACGCCATCCGCAACTTGCGCGCGGGCGGCGGCACGTCGCTCTACGACGGCATTTATTTCGCCTGCAAGGAACTGATGCGCGACCAGCCGCTGTATAAGTTTCGCCGCGCCATGGTCATCCTCAGCGATGGCGAAGACAACGCCAGCCGGCACAGCCGAGATCAGGCACTCGAGATGGCGCAGCGGGCCGATGTGGTCGTTTACACCATCTCGACCAACACCAGCGGCCTCGAAACTCATGGGGACAAGGTCATGCGCTTTTTTGCCCAAAACACCGGCGGCATGGTGTTTTTCCCCTTTCAGGCGAAGGATCTCGATCAGTCGTTCACCAACATCGCCAACGAGCTGCGGCATCAGTACAACATCTTCTACCAACCGCAGCCGCTCCACAATGATGGCAAATTTCATCGCGTGAAGATCCGGGTAAAAGGCCGCAAGCAC
>JBOGMI010000732.1:0-15172 GCA_050746645.1 Bryobacteraceae bacterium
GGCACCGGCGGCCCGCTTGCGGCCGATCCGAGTCAGGTGACGCCTCTAAACGGCCGGCTGTCGCTCCAGCAGATTGCGCTCTCCAACCTGAATAGCTTCGCCCCCGGCGCCGTCCAGGTCGGCACGAAGACAACGGTTTCCGGTAACATTGCTATTGCAACCAAAAACCAAAATGTAACCGGCAAGGGTGACTTAACAGTCGGTCACAGCGCCGTCACTTTTAATGGGAATGTGAAGCCGGACGTAACTCCGATGACCGCCGATCTTCACGCGCAGACGAAAAACGCCTCGCTCTCGGATCTGCTGGAACTGGCAAATGCCTTCGGAGCCGCCGCGATGCAAAACACCCTCGACGGCAATGTAGCTGCCCAGACCGATCTGAACTTTGCCATGGACCCGGGCGCAACTCTTGCGAGCACGCTAAACGGCGATCTGAACTTCGATGTGACGAATGGACACTTCAAGAAAGTCAATTTGGTGAGCGAGATCGCCCGCGCTCTGAAGGCCGCGCCGAATCAATCCGCCAACGGGACCATCCTGAAGCGACTGGGCGGCACGTTCCACATTCGTCGTGGAATCGCCACCACGAACAATCTGGCCGCTACGCTCGACGTGGGTTCGCTTTCGGCGAACGGATCTTTAAACTTGGTGAACGAAAACCTGGACATGCACATGACCGCGGTTCTGCTACCCGGTGTGAGTAAGGTCACCGGCGGGTTTCTCAATACCGCTCTTGCCAACAAAAAAGGCGAACTGACGATCCCGCTCCATGTGACCGGCAGCATGGAGCATCCGGTATTTACTCCGGATCTCGGCTCGCTGCTGAAAAAGAATACGCCGAGGGGCTTGCTGAATTCGCTTTTCAACGCATTCGGGAAAAAGCATTGATGCGCTTCATTACTTTACCGCACTCCTTGCCTTTATCGTTGTAAATAGGATGGGCACTAGCAGCAATACGTTGATCGCCGAGGTGATCATTCCGCCGACAATCGGAGCAGCAATGGGTTTCATGACGTCGGACCCGATGCCGGTCCCCCACAGAATTGGCCCGAGACTAGCCAGCACGCAGATGACCGTCATCAGCACGGGGCGGAGCCGCTGCACTGCGCCTTCGATAACGGCGGCTTCCAGCGCCGGCCGGGTTAGCGGCCGATTGCGACCAAACGCCTCGCGTAAATAGACCATCATCACGACTCCCGTTTCAACCGCGATGCCAAACAACGCGATGTAACCGACCCAGACCGCGACGCTGAACTCGTAGCCGAGCAGATATTGAAGCAGCAGCCCTCCGCTAAGAGCATAGATCGTAGGGATAATGAGCATAAACGCTTCCGCCGCCGAATGAAACACCATATACAGCAGCAGAAAGATTACGAAGAACACAATGGGAAGAATCAGCTTCAAGCGATGTTTTGCCCGTAGTTCGAACTCGTATTCGCCGGCCCAGCGGAATGTATAGCCTGGCGGCAGCCGCAGTTTCGTTTGCAGAGCTTTGGTGGCTTCGGCCACGAACCCGCCGTAATTCTCGCCTTTCAGATCGATGAAGATATAGCCGGTCAGCGCGCCGCCTTCGTCGCGGATCATAGATGGCCCACGCGATAACGTGACGCGCGCCACTTCGCCGAGCGGGATCTCCGCTCCGGAAGGTGTGCCTATGAGAATCCCGCGCATTTCCCGCGGCGAGGTGCGAAAGGCACGTTCATAACGGACATTAATCGGGTACCGTTCGCGGCCTTCGATGTTCTCCGCGATATTTTCGCCGCCGATGCCGTAGGCAACTGCTCTCTGAATGTCCTGGACCGTCAAGCCGTATTTAGCCGCCTCGGCGCGATTGGGCTCGACATTAATATAGAAACCTTGCGCCACTCGCTCGGCGAAAACCGAGCGGACCTGGGGCAAGCCGCTCAGCGCGGCCTGAATCCGGACCGCGGCATGCTGAATGCCTTCGAGAGTTGGGCCTTGCACCTTAATCCCCACCGGGGTTTTGATTCCGGTCAGTTCCATGTCGAGGCGGTTCTCGACCGGCATGGTCCAGGTGTTCGACAGGCCGGGAAACTGGAGCTTGGCATCCATCTTCTGAATCACTTTGTTGTAAGTCATGCCCGCCGGCCATTGGCTGCGTGGTTTCAGCATGATGGTCGTATCGAACATACTAAGCGGCGCATTATCGGTCGCGCTATCGGAGCGCCCGATGGTGCCGAAAACGCTAAGGACCTCCGGAAAGCCGCGGATGATACGGTCTTGTTCGCCTAAAAGCGCGGTCGCCTGCTCGATGGAAATGCCGGGCAGCGCGGTCGGCATATACAGAGCGGAGCCTTCGAATAGCGGCGGCATAAATCGGCTGCCGAGGTGAGTCGCAAGGGGCAACGTAACCGCGAGGAACGCAAGGTTCAACAGAATCGTCAGCGAGCGATGGCGTAAGCAGAATCGCAGCACCGGCAAATAAACCGCCTGCGTGAGGCGCGAGACGGGATTTTTCTTTTCCGGCCGCAGCGGCCCGCGAATCAACAACGTCATCAGAACCGGCACTAGCGTAATCGCCAGGATGGAAGAACAGGCGATCGATAGCGTCTTGGTCCAGGCTAATGGGCGGAACATACGGCCTTCCTGCGCCTGAAGCAGAAACACCGGCAGAAAGGACACCACAATAATGAGCAGTGAAAAGAAGAGCGCCGGCCCAACCTCCTGAGCGGCTTGGATGAGCAGCCGAAAGCGGACCTGTGCCGCCACCGGCCCGGGATGCTGCTCCTGATAATCCGAGAGCCGCCGGTTGCCGTTTTCGATCATCACGATGGAGGCGTCCACCACCACCCCGATGGCGAGCGCCAGTCCGCCCAGCGACATGATGTTCGAACTCACGCCCAGGAGGTACATCGGAACAAACGACGCCACAACCGCGATCGGCAGCGTCAGAATGGCGATCAGCGCCGAACGAAAATGCAGCAGAAAAATAATGACCACTACGCTGACGATCGCCACCTCTTCGATCAAGTCACGTTGGAGCGTGGAGATGGAGCCGCGAATCAGTCCTGAGCGGTCGTAGCCCGGCATGATTTCGACCCCTCTGGGCAGAGATGGAGCGATTTCGCGCAACTTCCGCTTCACGCCCTCGATCACCTTGAGCGCATTCCCTCCCTGCCGCATAATGACGATCCCACCGACGGCCTCGCCATCTCCGTTCCACTCGGCAGCGCCATCGCGGACTTCGGGACCGAAGCTGACGATCCCTAAGTCGCGCAGCAGAACGGGCGTCCCGTTGTAACTTCCCACGGGCACGGTTGCCAGATCCTTCAGCGAGCGAAGATATCCCAGGCCGCGAATCATATAGCGCGCGCCGCTCAGATCGAGAACCCGGCCGCCCACTTCGTTCGTGCTTGCCTTTACCCGATCGATAATCTTCGAGAGAGGAATGTTGTAGGCCTGCAGTTTGTTTGGGTCGAGTTGGACTTCGTATTCGCGCTCGAAGCCGCCGATACTGGCCACTTCCGCCACGCCCGGCACGGTTTCGAGTTCGTATCGCAGGTGCCAATCCTGCAGGCTGCGCAGATCGGCCAGGCTGAGATTGTGGCTCTTGTCGACGATGGCGTATTCGTATACCCAGCCGGCGCCCGTGGCATCGGGACCGAGGGTGGGATGAACGTTCTGTGGAAGCTGTCCGCTCAGCTCCTGCAGATACTCAAGTACCCGCGAGCGCGCCCAATACAAATTTGTGCCGTCCTCGAAAACGACATATACGTAGGAATCGCCGAACATGCTCTGCGCCCGAACGGCCTTCACGCGCGGCGCCGCCAAAAGGCTAGTCACGATGGGATAGGTCACCTGATCTTCAATCACATCGGGCGGCTCGCCTGTCCATGCCGTGTGGACGACGACTTGGACATCCGAGATGTCTGGCAGCGCGTCGAGCGGCACGTGCCGAACCGCCCAGATTCCGGCAAGCACCAGCAGCACAACGGCGGAGAAGACGAGAAAGCGGTTGCGGGCGCACGCTTCGATGATCCGCGAGATCATTTCACATGGCCCCCGCCGCGCTGAAGCTCAATTGTTTGGTTGCGAGCGTTCGGCCATTGTTGCGCGCCGTAATCGTCACCCGCCAGGTTCCGCCGCCGGGAAGAGTAGCCTTGCCTCGATAAACGCCGCTGCCGAAATCGCCGAGTTTCGCGGTGGCGGTCTTTGCGCTCATGCCCATAGCCGGCATGGCGGGCATGAAGAGGCGGATTGTCACCTCGGCGCCGTCGATAGGCGCACCGTTCTCCATGAGCTTCACCTGAAATTGGTTGCTTCCCTTGCGAGGCGGGCTTGGATTGGTCGTGAACTGTATTTGCGCTCGCGAAGGCTGCGCAGTACCGCCCGCGCCGGGTGGCGGCGGTCTGTAGGAACCGGCGGCGGCCTGTAACTGGCTGTCCGCATCGACCAGGAAATTCGCCGAGGTCACAACACGCTGGCCGGCCTTAAGCCCGCTCAGCACGATCAGGTTGTCGCCAACGCGCGGCCCAAGCGTGACTTGTTTGGGAAGGAGCCGCCCTGCTCCCCGATCCACGAAAGCCACCGCCTGCGTGCCGGTTTGCAGAATTGCCGACGCCGGCACAACCAGATGCCTCCCCAGATTTGTCTTCAGATCCGCATTGACGTACATCCCGGGTTTCAAGTCGAGATCAGGATTCGCTATTTCGAGCCGTACTTGCACGGTCCGCGTCGCTTCGTCGACTTGCGGCAGAATGCTTTCGATTCGGCCGTGAAAGGTGCGTCCCGGATACGCATCCACGGTAATTTCCACCGGATCGCGCGGCCTGAGGCGCCCCGCATCGTTCTGGAATATCTGCGCATTTACCCAAACCCTTGAAAGATCGGTAATTGTGTACAGTCTTGTCGAGGGCTGAACGAATAAGTTCGGTAGCGCATTGAACTCCGTAACGTAGCCGGAAACAGGTGAATCGATGGTTAGCTCCGTGATCGGCTTTCCGGTCCTCTCTAACGCGTCGATTTCCGTTTGCGGAATGTTCCATTGCTCCAATCGCGCTTTGGCGGCCGCGGTCAGCGCCTCCGCTCCAGACGCCACATCCTCAACGGCGCTGTTTTCGAGGCGCGACTCATCTCGCCGCGCCAGCAGATATTCGTTTTGTGTTGCCACTAACTTCGGGCTGTAAATCGTAAAGAGCGGCTCGCCCTTTTTTACATACTGATAAGTCGCATTCACAAAAACTTTCCGTATGTATCCCGAGAAGCGAACTTGAACGTAAGAAATCAGCCTTTCGTCTGTTTGCACAATCCCAGTGGCGCGAATATCGTCGTGGATCTGCTTCGATTGGACCGTGCCTACCCGAACACCGATGCTCTGCATGCGTTGCGGCGAAAGCTGAAGCGGCGCGAGCGGAGGTTTGCCGGAACTTGCAACGGGAGTCTCAGGCGCCGCACTGCCGATCGCGGCCGGCTGAACTCCGGTTGGAATTGCAGGATGCGGCTTCCGCGCGACGTAGAAATAGATTCCGGCCGCGCACGCGATGGCGGCTATCCACACCAGCGATGTACGTAGAATATACTTGTTCATCGCAGTTTCACCCCCGTCAGCGTTTCCAGACTTGCAATCGCGGTTTGATGATCGAAAAGCGTCCGCGCATATTCGCGCTTCATCTCCAATAAGTTATTGAACGACGTCAATACCCAATCGAGCTGGCGCTGGTTCGATTCGTATTCCGCGAGGATTGCCTTGTATGTGGCTTCGGCCTGGGGAATCAATCCTTGCCGGTACTCTTTGGCCTGTTCGGCTGTGCCGATTGCCGCCGCATATTGCTTCCGCACCTGAGCCTGCTGCTGCTGTATTTGTGCCTCCAGCCGGTAACGAGAGCTGGTGGCAAGTTCTTCCGCTTCTTCGACCGCCGCCCGTGTACGCTGGCGGCGCTGAAAAATCACGTTGAACGTCAGCATGTAATAGGCGGGAAAACGATCGCCCGTCCTCTCGAACATGTAGCCAATGCTGAAATCCGGCTTTCCCGAGCGCTCCGCTGAGCGCACGTCGGCATCTCCCTTGCGCACGGTGCTCTCCTCCACGTTGACTTCCGGATTTTGCTTGCGCGCGAATGCCAGCAGTTCGCGAGAGCTATAGCGGAGTTTGCTCGCTGTCAACGGCTCCGTGACGATATCGGCCGATTCCTGCGGCCTTCGTAGCAGGCGCTTCAGATCCGCCTCGGTTTGCGCCTCTTCCTCGTGCTGCACCGTCAGGTCGCGGACGAGTTTCGTGCGTTCGAGCTGCGCCTTCAATACGTCCGCCTGATCACCCGCACCTGTTTGGTACCGGTAGAGTTCGCTTTTGGCCAACTGACTCAGCGTGAGGCGGCTGTCCTGGAGCAGGGCGATCATCCGCTGCAAGTACGCCAGGCGGAAGTAATCGGCTTTGATTTCATCGGCAACGGATGCTTGCGTAGCTCCAATCTCGGCGTGCCGCACACCGGCTGCGCGATCCGCGGCTTCTCCCTTGAGCCGAAGCTTGCCGGGAAACGGCAGCTTCTGTGAAACCCCGAACCCGAAATAGGCGAAGTTACTTGTATTGAATCCGGACCAGGGCTTGGCGCCGCCCACACTGAAATCCTGCACCGTAAACTTCGGGTTCGGCAGCGTGGTCACTTGCTTCCTTACGTGAGTGGCGGCGCGCCATGCGTGGCGAGCGGCGGCGATGTCCGGATTATTTCGTGCGGCTTCCGCCAAAAGGCCCGAAAGCGGCGTGGGCTTCTGTGCCCATACGGGCACAACGGCCGCAAACGCGCCCGCGGCCGCGAGTACAACTACTCTCTGCATAGACAAATCTCCTGTTACGAGTGCAAAACAGCAAACGGAACGCAGAGAGAGGTCTAGATTCTAAAAATGGGAACTCGATGAGTAGAAGAGCGAGGCATGCGATCAATCACATGCGGCGCGGAAGACGGAATGGAAACCGGAACCACCACGATTTCGGTGGTATCGGCGGGCACGGGCGTGCTCGGCGGCTGAACCATCGCAATCGGGCTGGTGTGCGCCTTCATTTGGCAGCACTGTTGGGGAACTAGTATTCGCATCGCGCTGCAGTCGCCGTGCATGCGCTTGCAGCAAGCCGCCTCGGCGGACGGCCGGTGGCTAGGCAGAACGCAAGCCATCGCCGGACTGAGCAGCGCCAGCATTAAAACCGCCGCCGCCCCCATTCGGTAGATTGCGTTCATTGCTTTCCAGTTTACCCGAGGCGCCCGTTCGGGAACGTGCATTCCATGGGCGATTTTCCCGATCCGCTTCCAAAAAGCGAAAAGGCCGGACGGCGAACCGTCCGGCCTTTCGCGTTCTACTGCATGGGTCTATTTCGGACAGCCGAGGGCACGAACTTCGCCCTCGTTGACCGGTTGAGCGCCTTGGGCCGCCGGAGGCAGAGTCTGGACGTTCTTGGGAACCAGGTAAACCTCCACACGGCGATCGCGGTCGGCTTCGGAGACTTTCGCCCCGCGCCGTTCTTTCGTCGGCGGTAGGTTCGAAGTTCCGCAGAGGCCCGGACGCGGCTCGGAGCTTTGCTGCGTGCCCACCCAAACCACTTTGATATTGGCTGGATCGACCTTGCCGCAAGTAGCGGTTCCGCCACTGAGCACCGCAGCCGCATTGAGCACGCGCTGCTCGTCGAGCGGACGCCGTACGCGATGCCGCACGTGACGCCGGCCGCGCTGTACGGTTTCGTACGCGGTCACGTCTGCACGTTCATCAGTGGCGCGATGGCCAACCAGAACGACATCGTAATCGCCGCTGGTTGCGCGCGGAGCCGCCTGGTCGATGAGAATGTCCTTCCCGCAGTTATTCACGCGCGCCCGGTTCTTCGGGAACACGATATCGTCGAGCCGGACAAACGGCGGCGTATAGTTCACGGTGATCGTGGTTGACTGCGAAGCGGTCTTGCCGGTCTGATCCGTGACTGTAACGGTCGCCGTAACGGTCTTGGTCTGCGCCGTCGGGCCCTGGAAGTTCAGAGTGGAGGCGTCGAAAGTAGGCGTCGCACTCGTATCGTTGCTGAGGCTGCCTTCGCTGACCGTCCATTTGTAGGTCAGATTGCCGCCGCATGGTCCGGCTGTAGCCGTAGCCGAAAGCTGAGACGTGTGCGGTCCTTGATCCACCGGCGCTACCAGAGTGGCCGGGGTCGCGGTCACGCTGCTGATGGTCGGCGGGGCCGAGTTCACGGTAATCGAGGCGGTTGCGGTGACCGGCGCCGCTGGAGGCGGCGGAGACGGCTGCACCCAGCAGCGCTTGGGGAAGTGGCGCGGTTTCACCGGTGCGGGAGGCGGCGGAGTCACGTCGCGAACCGTCACTTCGACATTAAACGTGCCTTGGTTGTTGGGTGTAAACGTGAAGTCGGGGCTGTCGTTCCCTTCCGTGTTTCCGTTGAGTTTCCAGGAGTAAGCCAGCTTGCGGCCGGCGGGCGCTGCGATGTTGGCGTGCAGCGTGACCGGTTTGCCCTGGCAAGCCGTAATGTTCTCGGCGCCGGTAATCGTCGGAGTCGGCAGCGGCGGCGGCGGCGGCGGTGCCGCAGGCATGGGCGGACACTTGGCCGTTCCCGCGAAAAAGATCAATCCGACCGTTCCCTGAAAGCTGTTTAACTTGTCGTGGTCGGGAATATAGATCCCGCCGTTGGGATAGTTGGGTAAGTCAAAGGTTGGGTTGCGCGACCAAAACCCGCGAGCGTCGAAGCGCAGGCCCACGTGAGGGGTGAGATGGACCTTGACACCGCCGCCGTAGTTGAGGCCGACTTGCAGGTTGCTGCCCAAATTCCCGCTCATATATTGCGCTTGGCTATTGGGAAAACGCGCAAAGTCTCTCGCGGCCCAGGTGGGCTTGAAGTCGATGCCCGTAACGCCCGCCGTGAGATAAGGCACCACCTTCGAGCCGCGCGGCTTCAAATTGATCACCGGGTTTAGCCCGAAATACCAGATGCGGTTGCCGAATGCGTAGTTGGGCAGCGGCGTCGTCGTGCCGGGATAATTGCCGCTGGAGCGTTTGAACTCCACGTTGCCCCAGGCATAATCGGCCCAAGCTTCGATCCCGAAATACTTGGCGGGATTAAATCCCACGCGTATGCCGCCAACGCCGCCGTCAACGAGTTTTGTGGTCAAACCTCGCTGCACTGCGCCGTAGGTTGCGATACCGCCGAAAGGATCTATTTCGATCAGGTCCGGATACTCGTCTTCTGAGCCGTTGCTGGCCGTGTTATTTTTTGCCGTATTTTGATTGGCTGTATTACTAGCCGCATTCTGTGCATACGCGACCGGGCCGAAGCACAGTGCAGCCGCCAGAATGACCGAGTGAATCGGCTTAATTCTGAGCCGAGCTTTCATCTTCTCCTCCAAAGCAGAGTTGTAACCTTCCTCATATTGATGTGGACGGACCCGTTTTCATTACGCCTGTCCGTCAAAACCCAAAGAAACCCACCGGCAATAACATTGCCAGCGGCTTCTTTCCATTGTCGCAACACCAACCATGATCTTAGCGAAGTCCGGTTAGTGGCGAAAGAGGATCCCCAGCCCATCGGCGATTGCGTACAGCCGGTGGGGGCCTGCCGGCGCGGCCCAGAGCTTCCGAATACGCAGCGCCGGAACGGAGGCAGGCGCGTCGGACCAGGACCTGCCGCCATCGTCTGTGCGATAAAGATTCCCATATTCGACTGCGTAGGCGGTGGGGCCGGCGGCTGGATACAGCGCCGAGGTAAACGTATCCACCGGAGTATGCGGCGCCTTTTCCCATGTTGCCCCATTGTTGTTTGAAACGTAAAGCCCGGTTCTCGTTGCCGCAATCAGGGCTGAATTTTCACCCGCCGGAATCGCGATGGCGTTGACGTCCGCCAGAGGAAGCGAGGTTTTCACCGCTGTCCAGTGGTCGCCGCAATCGTCGGAGTCAAACAACCCCAGGCTGGTCACGGCGATCAACCGCATGCTGGGAGCGGGCGCCGCGTACAGTGCAGTTACGGCAGTTTGGGGCAGCCCGGCGGATTTCCAGTACTCGCCCATATCCGTGCTTCTCAGCAGCCCCTGAGGGGTGGCCAGGAAAAAGAAAGTCCCGCCCCCGTTTGCGACTGAGTAGACACCGTTGATCGAGGAGGGGTGCAGATAAGAGACCCTGCGCCGCCGTCGCCGGCGCTTCTGCTCTTTTACTACCACGCGTATGGGCAGCGGCTTCCAGACCGTCCCGCCATCGACCGACTTATAGAGGTTTTGTGCCGATGCGGCGATCAGGTCGCGGCTGTTGTTGGCGGCGCCGGCAATCGTTTCCAGATGCACACGGGAAAGCCCGCGAACCTTCGAGAGCTGGGTCCAGGAGCGGCCCGCATTGGCGCTGACGAAGATGCCCGTGCTCTCGCCTTCGCTCGGTTCGACCGCGACCAGATCGGCACCCGAGGCCGTGAGCGCGGCGATGCGGCGGTCGGCGAACCCTTTATTGATAGGCGTCAGAGTCTCCGCCCGATCGGCACTTTTGGCGAGGCCCTCGTATTGCATGGCCAGGTACATGGCGTGCGATTTCGAGCGGTCCAGCGCGATCGCGTTGACTTGCGTGCGGTTCATGATCCGCCAGGTCTTTCCGTCATTAATCGTCCGGAACAGGCCGGCGGTCGTTCCGGCATAAATGGTTTGGAGATCGAAGGGATCCTGCCGGATCGAGTGCGTGCGGCGCGAGCTGAACGGAATACCCAGCAGCTTGTGCCACTGGTCGCCGCGATCGTCGCTGGAGTAAACGCCGCTGCAGGCGCTGGCGAAGACGCGGCTGGGCAGAATCGGATTGATGAAAATAGAAAAGACATCGGTGTCGTTGGAGATCCCGGCGGGGATCGATTCCCAGGTCTTGCCGCCGTCCATGGTTCTCCAGGGCAAATGCGGAGTACCGGCGTAAATGATCTTCGGGTCCGCGGGATCGATCGCTACAGCGGTGATGCCATTCATCGCGTAGTTTTGCGGATCGGAGATGCGGGTCCAGGTCTTGCCGGAGTCCTGGCTGATCTGCACGCCGCGCATCGTGCCCGCCACGATCTCGGCCGGATCGCTCGCCGAGACAGCGAGCGCACGGATTCCGGTATTGCGCAGGCTCTTGTTGACGGTCCATGTTTTTCCGCCGTCGCGGCTTTCAAACAGCGCGCCGTCTCCCACTGCGAGCACGCCCACCAAATAATGGTTGGAATCGTTGGGATCGATCAGAATCGAGGTCACCGCCCCGAAAGCGCGCTGGGGCAGATTCAAAACCTGCCAGTTCTGGCCGGCATTATCGCTTTTGAACAGAAGCGAGCGCATGCCGCCTGCCAGCAGAATGGAGGGATCGTGAGGATCGATGGCGAGGGAAAGAGCGGTGCCGCCGAAAGGGCCGGCAACCGTCCAATCGTTTGCGGGAGCCGAAGCCGGCGAGGCGGCGGTCGCGATAGCAGCGAACGCGACCGCAAGCGCGGGAAGCAAGCCGTAGGGTCTAATCATTTTCGAGATGTAGTGTTTGATTCAGCTTTATCTATTGTGGACGAAGTGGATTGGACGATCATTCGTTCCTCAAGAGGCGATGCATATTCCTGGCTCCATGGAGAACGCGAATGATTTTGAGAGGGCTGCCTGCCGGATCGTAAATGATCACATAATTGGGATAGAGCGGTACTGTCCAGAAGCGGACGGACAAATTCGTAACGTCGTTCCGAGTGTGCCCGATCAATGGACTATAGGCCAACAGAGCGCACGCATTGTGGATCGCGATTTCCACCCGATCTGCTGCCTCGGTGTTGTCGCGTGCGATATAATCCCAGATCTCAACGACATCTGCGCTAGCCTTCGGCGTAAGCCGATAGCGGCTCATGCCGTGCGGTGGCGCTTGAGCCAGTCCCGTTTATGCTCCTGCACTTTGGCGCGGACGTCCTCAGGATCGAGTAATTCGCCTCTCTGTGCCTCGTCCCAGCCTTCTTGGATTTTAGCGGCAATCTCGTCGCGATTTTCAACTAGCCAGTCTTCCTCGGCGCGCAGAAATTCGAGCGCACGTTCGATTACCTCTTCCGGGCTGGTGAATGCGCCGCTTCGTAGCCGCTCTTGGACCAACGCTTCTTGCTCGGGATTGAGATCAATGGTCATGGGCACACTCTCAAGTTTACGTGAAATATGAGATCACGAACGGCTACGCCGCTTGGAATGACCGCGCTTTTTTACCCTGTCCTCTCGCATTTCGCTCAGGTCTCCTTTCCAGAGGCCGCAGCCGAAGAACTGGGGGATTTTTTGAATCTTGCGCAACCGCAGAACCTCCGCCAAAGCGAGGTTCACAGCCGCCGAGTAGGTTTTTACGCCAAGGGTCCTCGTAGCCTCGGCGAGAAGCTTCTCGTCCAACACAAGATTTGTGCGCTTCATGTGTGTAGGATACAGCAAAAAAGGGCTGCCCGAAGGCAGCCCAAGATGGAGGAAAAGAAACGCGATTAGCTGCAGCCGCTTGTGCCGCCGCAGTTGCCGCATTTGTAACACGACCCATTGCGCGTCATGATGCTGCCGCATTCTGAACACAGCGGCGCGTCGCTCACAACATTCGCCTCGAATGGCAGCGCCTGCTGCGGCTCGGCCTCGGTGGGCCTCAGCTTGGCGGTTTCGCCCGCTTCGCTTGCGTCTGTAATGCCGAGGAAGCGCGCGCCGAGCCAGCGGAAAATGTAGTCGATGATCGACTTCGCGTAAGGAACCTGCTGGTTGCCGGTCCAGCCGCTCGGCTCGAAACGGACGTGGCTGAATTTATCCACAAAGAACTTCAGCGGCACGCCGTATTGCAAGCCGTAGCTGATGGAGGTGGCCAGCGTGTCCATCAGGCCTGAAATCGTGGAGCCCTCCTTGGCCATCGAAATGAACACTTCGCCCGGCGTCCCGTCTTCGTAAAGACCGACGGTGATGTAGCCTTCGTGGCCGCCGATGGAGAACTTATGCGTCACCGACTGGCGCTCGTCGAGCAGCTTGCGGCGAATCGGCCGATAGACGATCTTTTCGACCGTCTGAGGCTGTGGTCGTGCGGCGGGACCGCTCCCTGACGGTCGGGGCTCAGTTCCTTTGCCAGTTCCCGAACTGAGCGGCTGGACGCGCTTCGAACCGTCGCGGTAAATCGCAACCGCTTTCAGTCCCAGCCTCCAACTTTCCGTGTAGGCCTCCATGACATCTTCCACCGTGGACTCTTCCGGCATGTTGATGGTCTTCGAGATCGCACCCGAAATGAACGGCTGCACCGCAGCCATCATGCCGATGTGGCCCATATGATGGATGAACCGCGTCCCGTTCTGCGGGCGGAAGCTGCAATCGAAAACGGCCAGATGCTCAGGTTTCAAGTGCGGGGCGCCTTCAATCGTTCCCGCCGAATCGATGTGCGCGACGATTTTTTCCGTCTGCTCCGGCGTATAGCCGAGCTTGATCAGCGCCTGCGGGACGGTGTTGTTGACGATCTTGATGACGCCGCCGCCAACCAGCTTTTTATATTTCACCAGCGCCAGATCCGGCTCAATGCCCGTTGTATCGCAATCCATCATGAAGCCGATGGTTCCGGTGGGCGCGAGGACGGTAACCTGCGCGTTGCGGAAGCCGGCGACGCTACCCGCCTCGTAGGCGCCGCGCCAGCACTCTTCGGCGGCCCTATAGAGCGCCGGCGGCACGCGCTTGCTATCGATGCGGCTTACGGCCTCGCCGTGCATGCGGATCACATCCAGAAACGGTTCTTCGTTGATCTCGTAACCGGGGCAAGGCCCAACCGCTTCCGCGATGCGTGCGCTGGTCAGATACGCCTGGCCGCACATCACCGCCGTAATGGCAGCGGCGAAATCCCGGCCCTGATCGCTATCGTAAGGAACGCCCATCGACATCAGCAGCGCGCCCAGATTGGCATAGCCTAATCCGAGCGGCCGGTAATCGTGCGAATTCCTGGCGATCTTTTCGGTCGGGTAGCTCGCGCTATCGACGAGGATTTCCTGCGCCAGCGTCACCGTATCCACCGCCTGGCGGAACGCTTCGGCACTGAAAACGCCGTCCGGGCCGACATACTTCATCAGGTTCAGAGAGGCCAGATTACAGGCCGAATCGTCGAGAAACATGTATTCGGAACAAGGATTCGAGGCATTGATCCGGGCGGTATTTTTCGACGTATGCCAGCGGTTCACTGTGCTGTCGAACTGCATCCCGGGATCGCCGCACTGGTGCGTCGCCTCCGCGATCTGGCGCATAATGTCACGCGCCTTGTAGCGGTTCACCGGTTGGCCCGTGAGCACGCTGCGCGTCCACCAATCGGCATCGTCCGCGACGGCTTGCATGAATTCGTCCGTGGCACGCACGGAATTATTCGCGTTCTGGAAAAAGATGGAACCGTAAGCTTCGCCGTCCAGCGCGGCATCGTAGCCGGCATCGATCAGCGTGTGCGCTTTCTTCTCTTCCTTCGCTTTGCACCAGATGAAATCCTGCACGTCGGGGTGGTCCGCGTTGAGAATGACCATTTTCGCCGCGCGCCGCGTCTTGCCGCCTGATTTGATCACGCCCGCAAACGCGTCAAAGCCTTTCATGAAGCTCAACGGCCCCGAAGCGCGGCCGCCGCCCCACAAATGCGCGTCTTCTTCGCGAATGCTGGACAGATTCGTCCCGGTTCCCGATCCCCACTTGAACAGCATGCCCTCCGTCTTCGCCAGATCCAGAATCGATTCGAGCGAATCACTCACGGAGTTGATAAAACATGCCGAGCACTGCGGATGGTTTTCGCCAGGCTGAAGTTTTTTGATGCCCTGTTCGTCTTCTTCAAAATAGAAGCCATAGCCGCGCGCCGCGCGCACGCCCACATTGAACCAGACCGGCGAATTGAAGCAGGCCTTCTGGGTGAGCATGAGATGCGCCAGTTCCTGACGAAAGTTTTCGCCGTCTTCAGGCGTTTTGAAGTAATTTCCCGCAAGACCCCAATCGGCGATCGTATCCACCACTCGGTGTACAAGCTGCCCTACGCTGGTCTCGCGCTCCGGCGATCCCATCCGCCCGTGAAAATACTTGCTCGCGACGATATTGGCCGCCGTCTGCGACCATTCGGCCGGAACCTCCACATCGCGCTGCTCAAAAATGACGGCGCCTTTCTCGTTGCCGATCGTGGCCGTGCGCAACTCCCAGTTCACCTGGTCGTAAGGCGTCGTCCCCGGCTCCAACCTGGCCGTAAAAAAGCGGGG